>DWVA01000082.1 GCA_019120475.1 Candidatus Blautia intestinipullorum
AGGGGGGGGGTAAAAGTATGATACAATATATACCGGCTCTACACATAAATGATACATAAACTTTTAGGGCAAAAGGAGAAGAGACACTATGAAGATGACACAAATGGAAAAGAAACAGCTGATGATTTTTGTTCTTGTGGCTTACGGATTGACCTATGTGCTTGGGCTGGCAATGTGGGCCTTTTATGGAACAGGGGCGGATCTCAGTGTATTTCCGAACGCACAGATGATGTATCCCGCAGCGGGAGTGATGTTGGCGTATCTTATCACAAAAAAGGAAGATAAAAAGCTTCCCAGGGCACTGTTTGTATTCTTTGTTTTGTTTACGGCAGTAATGGCTGTGTGCGCTTTACTGTCTGTATTCATGCCCAAAACCATGAAGTCCGGAGAGACAGAGGTATCTGCCTGGCTGATGGGCGTTCAGGTGCTTATTATCCTGGGAAGTATTGTTTTCTGGATTTTCCTTTTGACTGCCGGAAAAGAAAAAAGAGCTGCCTATGGATTAAGAGGAAAAAACTGGAAAGCATCTTTTCTCTGTATTCTCCTGTTCTTTGCACTGTATACTGTAAGAATGGGAATTGCCAGCGCAGCAGGCGGACAACTGGCTGATTTTGGAAAAATATGGGCTGATCCTATTACCTGGACCTATCTGTTTTCCCTTTTTATTAACTTCTTTCTGGCAGCAGCGGCTTTCTTTGGAGAAGAATACGGCTGGCGCTATTATCTGCAGCCGATCATGCAGAGGCGTTTTGGACTAAGAGGAGGCGTGCTGCTTCTTGGAGTTGTTTGGGGACTTTGGCATCTTCCTATTGATTTCTTTTATTATACAACGCCGGATATGGGGCTGATCGCCTGTGTCAGCCAGCAGATCACCTGTATTTTTATCGGCATTTTCCTGGCATATGTGTATATGAAAACGGAAAATATCTGGGTTCCCGTGGCGGTTCACTTTTTAAACAACAATCTGATTCCTATGTTTGCGGGAGATTATTCGGCGGAAGTTCTTCAGGGACAGGCAATCCACTGGGGCGAGCTTGTTCCGGCTCTGATCCTGAACCTTGTGATTTTCGGATGGTTCCTTTTTCTGAAGCCATTCCGGGAAAACGGGACAAAATAAATTTCAGTGTCAGTGTGCAGGGGAGCATGCCGCCCTTGTACACTGACATTATAGACAGCAGAAAAAAATAAAACAGAAAGGCCGTGATGCATATGACAAAAACTCAAATAGCCATTCTTGTTTCCGGATGTATCCTGGCGTTTATATCAGGCAGATTGGCGGTAAGAGCATTTTTGAATTTACTTCTGGGAGGGAAACTCTTCGGAGGCGATTTTCTATGACAGGAAACGGAAAAGGGGTAAAAAATGTATAAATTAATATACGGATATAGCCTATGGAGATAAGGAATCAAATAAATTTGATCTGTATCTTCCCGCAGATGATACAAGAAAAAGCTATGGTCTGGTCGTGTATCTTCATGCAGGCGGCTTTACCTCAGGGGATAAATCTGGGGACAGGAAAATATTGTCCTGGCTGTGTTCAAAGGGATATGTGGCAGCGGGCATTAACTATACGCTCAGAAATCAGGAGAACCCGGATGCAAACGTCTATACTCAGTCAATAGAAATAAAAGAAGCTGTGCCGAAAGTAATTGAGGAAGCTGAAAAACATGGCTGTCTGATCAATGAAATGGCTGTAGCAGGAGGATCGGCGGGTCACACGCTGGCAATGCTTTATGCTTACAGAGACGCAGACAGTTCGCCGGTTCCTGTAAGGCTGCTGTTCGGCGTGATGGGCGGCGTAAAATTAACCCCGGAAATGATAAAAGACGGTTCATATATAGAAAAACTAAAACCTGTCTCAGCAGTTATGTGGATACATGAGGGTACGGTTCCAAGCGTAGTCGCCTATGGAAAATACGACAAAGTCCAGCCCTTCAAAGGTTCCCGGAGACTGCTGAAGGCATATAGAGAGAATAAGGTTGACCATCAATATTTTGAATGTTCTCATTCAGGACACGGGCTCCAAAATGACAGTAAAGTATATAAAGAATATATGGAAACTGTTGAAAAATATTTGAAAAAATATCTTCCGGTAAAATAAGAAAAAAGAGGTCAGCAGCATAATATACCAATATATCATACTTTGACAGAAAGAGGCCGCTATGATATAACAAATAGGTGAGGGCCGAAGGCCTAAAAGTATGAAATATGGAAAATGATCAGGTTCTCCGGCATGGCGTTTGCACAGGAGAACCCAGGGGGATATTATGGAAAGTGATTATCTGATCAGAAAAAAGCCTATGCAGGCGCTGCTGATTTTTTCTCTGCCTATAATTCTGGGAAATCTGTTTCAGCAGACTTATACAATGGCGGATTCCGCTATTGTGGGACGTTTTGTCAGCGAGCAGGCTCTGGCGGCGGTAGGAGCTTCGTATTCGCTGACAAATATTTTTATCTGTGTGGCGATCGGAGGCGGAATGGGAGCTTCCGTTATCGTAGGAAGGCACTTCGGAGCGAAGCAGTACCGGGAAATGAAAGCAGCTATTTATACGGCCTGCCTTGCTTTTCTGGCAGTAAGTGTCGCGCTGGGCGGACTGGGACTTCTCTTCAGCAGACAGATCATGACGGCTCTGAATACGCCGGAGGACGTTATGGGGATGGCGGTCCAATACCTGAATATCTACTTTTACGGCCTGCCGTTCCTGTTTATGTACAATGTGCTTTCTTCTATGTTCAACGCCCTTGGAAAGTCCAGGATTCCGCTTTATTTCCTGATCTTTTCCTCTGTGTTTAACGTGGCGCTTGACCTTATCCTGGTGATACAGTTTGATCTGGGAGTGGCGGGTGTGGCCTGGGCCACTATGATCGCTCAGGGAATCTCGGCAGTGATGTCTTTCGGCGTGCTTATACGGGAACTGAAAAAGTTTACCTGCGGACAGGCGGAAGCTTTTAACGGCAGAGAATTGAAGGACATGACAAAGATCGCCCTGCCTTCTATTCTTCAGCAGTCAACCGTGTCGATCGGCATGATGCTGGTGCAGTCAGTAGTAAACAGCTTCGGCTCGGAGGCTCTGGCAGGTTTCTCCGCAGCTATGCGTATTGAATCTATCTGTGTGGTTCCTATGAGCGGTATAGGAAACGCCGTATCCTCTTATACGGCGCAGAACATCGGCGCCCGAAAGACAAAACGGGTAGTCGAGGGATTTCATGCCGCTATTAAAATGGTGATCGTCTGCGCGGTTATAATCTGCGTAGTACTGGAATTGTTCCATGGAGGGATCATTTCTCTTTTCCTGGGAGCGGAGGGTACGGAAACCGCTGTTGCAACAGGGGAAAATTATCTGATCTTTATGGGATGGTTTTTCTGCCTGATCGGATTTAAAATGGCAGTGGACAGCGTTCTCCGGGGATCAGGAGATATGAAGATATTTACCATTGCAAATCTTGTAAATTTAAGCGTCCGTGTGATCATCGCCGTGACTATGGCGCCCCGGTTCGGAATCGCTATGGTCTGGTATGCGGTTCCGGTGGGCTGGTTTTTGAACTGGGCGATTTCCTACAGCAGATACCGTACAGGAAAGTGGAAAGTCATTGCAGAAAAAGCCGTGAAAGAGGATAAAGAGGCGGATGTAGAAAACAAAGAAAAAGTTCCGGATGCAGATGATAAAGATGAGAGGAACATCTCCGGAAATGACGGATCAGGAGAAAAAGATATGAGCAGTAAGATCAGGGAAGCGATAACATTCACAGGAAGAGTCCAGGGAGTGGGATTCCGTTATAAAATGTATTACTTATCCAGGCAGTACGGCGTTACCGGCTGGGTAAGAAACGAATATGACGGCTCTGTCTCGGCGCAGGCACAGGGAACAGAGGAACAGATCGACCGGGTGATCCAGGCGCTTTCCAACGACAGGTATATTGAGATCGATCATGCCTGGAGAAGCAGGATCCCTCTGGATGAAGAGGAGCGAGGATTCCGGATGCTGAACTGACGTGAACTTCTGTTCCGGTCGCTAAACCAACCACTTCAGACAGCAGGCGGACATATTTCGTCTGCGCACATCTATGATACAGAATGAATGACTGAAGAGGAGTAGTACGGACAAAGCAGATAAAATACAGAAAAAACTTGAAATTTATTTTTTTCAGTGTTATGATTAAGAAAATTGAATAAGAAAAATAACAGGTGCCGGATAACAGAAATGCTGTTGTCAGGTTAAAAGGGAAACAGGTGTGAATCCTGTACGATCTCGTCACTGTATTTAAGGAGTATGAAGCAAGGTGCTTTTGCACAGTCACTGGGCAACCGGGAAGACTGCTTTATATGTTGATTTATAAGCCAGGAAACCTGCCTGCTATTGGTACGGGGACTTACGTCCCAGATCACGAGTAATTGGTTGTACTGTATATATGCTGTTTATGATGCCCTTTTACCCTTGTGTAAAAGGGTTTTTCTTTTCAGAAATTCTGGCAGACGTTCTTGTTTCCGTATTTTATAAATATGCTGATGATTTATTCTCATACATCAGGACATGAAATCAGAAGCATTTCATGCCAAGACATTTTATAAAAGGAGGACAAAGAACATGAAAAACAAAATGGTAAAAGCGCTTGCACTGGTGATAGCAGTGACAACGGTATCTATGACGGGGCCGGCAAGTATCTATGCCTCTGAAACCGATACGGCAGAAACGGCGGAAACTGCCGCACAAGCCGACAGCACGGGAACCGGAACAAAGGATGCCGGAGCAGACTCGGATCAGGAAGCAGCGGATAATGTGGCTACTCTGATCGATAAAATCTATGTGCAGGAGAGAACCGACACGACAGATGCGGACTGCGCTGCAGCAAAAGAAGCGTGGGATGGGCTGACAGACACGCAGAAGGAACTAGTATCGGGAGAAAATGCGAGTCCGGATTACTTTGGCCTTGATACAGGCGACGCATCCATAGATGATGCGCGTAATGAGGATGAGATTGGAGAAAATGAGCTGCTGGTGGTAAGTTTCGGTACATCTTATAATGACAGCCGTTCAGAAGATATTAAAGGTATTGAGGACGCTTTGCAGGAAGCATATCCGGACTGGTCTGTACGACGGGCTTTTACCGCCCAGATCATTATTAACCATATACAGTCAAGGGATGGCGAAGTGATCGACAATATGCAGCAGGCACTGGACAGAGCTGTGGAGAACGGTGTGAAGAATCTGGTCGTACAGCCTACACATCTGATGCATGGAGCGGAATATGATGAAATGCTGGAAGTTCTTGATGAATATCAGAATAAGTTTGAGTCCGCTGCGGTCGCAGAACCGATGCTTGGCGAAGTAGGAGACGATGCAGCTGTGATCAATGAAGATAAGGCGGCTGTTGCACAGGCCGCTGCAGATGCGGCGGTAAAAGAGGCCGGGTATGAAAATATGGACGCGGCAGCCGAAGACGGAACCGCTTTTGTATTTCTGGGACATGGAACCTCCCATACAGCAAAAGTAAGTTACAGTCAGATGCAGACGCAGATGGACGAACTGGGATATACGAATGCGTTTATTGGCACAGTAGAGGGAGAACCGGAAGAAACTGCCTGCGAAGCAGTGATTGACGCGGTAAAAGAAGCCGGATATAAGAAGGTGGTTCTTCGTCCGCTGATGGTAGTTGCCGGAGACCATGCAAATAATGATATGGCGGGCAGTGAAGAAGACTCCTGGAAGAGTATGTTTGAAGAATCTGGAAATTTCGACAGTGTAGAGACACAGATTTCCGGACTTGGAAGAATTGATGCTATTCAGGAACTCTTTGTTGAGCATACACAGGCAGCAATCGATTCTCTTGGCGCTGCTGATGCAGAAGCAGAAACAGAAGAAACGGCAGAGTAACGGCGAGTTTTACAAATTGAAGATTTTCAGAGGAAGCCTTGTCTGAAACAAAAATCTGCCCGGAATGTTCCTGGAACGTCCGGGCAGTGATTATGAAAGAGGGTTATGACAATGAAAGGTAAAGTAATTTTGGCAATGTGCGCATTAAGTGCGTTTGTGCTTCTGGGAAGCCGTAATCTTGTGTGTGCTCAGGATAATATGGCCGCAGAGGAAGGCGTCAGTCCGGATGAAGCATCAGAGAATGAAACGGATCAGAGCAGTGTTCTTGAGGACGGGGTATATACTGCCGAGTTTGACACTGACAGTAATATGTTTCATGTAAATGAAGCGTGCGGCGGAAAAGGTACGCTTACCGTGAAGGACGGAAAAATGACAATCCATGTAAGTCTTGTTTCCAAATCTATCCTGAACCTGTTTGCAGGAACAGCAGAGGATGCTCAGAAGGACGGAGCGGTCATCCTTGAACCGACTACGGACAGCGTAACCTACAGCGACGGATACACGGATGAAGTCTATGGCTTTGATATTCCGGTACCGGCCATTGACGAAGAATTTGATGTCGCTTTGATCGGAAAAAAAGGAAAATGGTACGATCATAAAGTTACTGTTTCCAATCCGGTTCCGGCGGAGGATAGTGAGGCGGAAAGCGCAGAAGGAGCGACTGCGGAAGAGTTGAAACTGGAAGATGGAACCTACACGGCAGAAGTAACTCTTGAGGGAGGAACAGGAAAAGCTGCAGTGAAAAGTCCGGCGGAAATTATTGTAAAAGACGGCAAGGCGACCGCTATTCTTGAGTGGGACAGTCCAAATTATGATTATATGATCGTGGATGGAGAAAAATACACGATGATGAATAAAGAAGGCAATTCCACTTTTGAGATCCCGGTTACGGAATTTGACAGCAAAATCGAAGTCACGGCGGATACAGTTGCCATGAGCGCTCCGCATGAGATTGATTATACTTTACGATTTGATTCTTCAACGATCAGGGAAGAGAAAGAAACGCAAAAGACCGGAACAAAAGAACAGACGGAACAAAAAGAAAAAACTCTGGCGGGTCTTACTTATGATCATAGTCTCGATCTGGAATATGCCACTCAGTTTTCTGTAGATTATTATGAGGGCGGATATGCACTGATATCTATCGCAGACGATGGAGAGTTTCTTCTTGTGCCGGAGGGAAAAAAAGTTCCGGAAGGACTGGATGAAGAAATTACAGTTATCAAAAAACCTGTGGAAAATATATACCTTGTGGCCACGTCGGCTATGGATTTTTTCTGTGCGCTGGATGGGTTGGATCATATCAGTCTGTCAGGGACAGATGCGGACGGATGGTATATAGATGAGGCCAGGGAAGCCCTGGAAAACGGTTCTATCGTTTATGCAGGAAAGTACAGTGCGCCGGATTATGAGCAGATTGTATCCAGAAACTGCGGGCTTGCCATAGAGTCCACGATGATCTATCATACTCCCGAAGTGCAGGATAAACTGGAACAGTTTGGAATCCCGGTATTAGTGGAACATTCAAGTTATGAAGAACACCCCCTTGGCAGAACCGAATGGCTGAAGCTTTATGCGGTTCTTTTAGGAAAAGAAGAGGAAGCGGAACAGCTTTTTAAAGAGCAGGCAGACAAGCTGAAAAGTGTGGAAAACAGCGAAAACACAGGAAAAACGGTGGCTTTCTTCTATATTAACTCCGTAGGAGCTGCCAATGTCCGCAAATCCAGCGATTATATAGCGAAAATGATCGAGCTGGCCGGGGGAAAATATATTTTTGACGATCTGGGCGGAGAAGATAATGCTCTTTCGACTATGAATATGCAGATGGAGGAGTTCTATGCGGCCGCAAAGGACGCAGATTATATTATTTATAACAGCACGATCGACGGAGAATTGAGCACGATGGACCAATTGCTGTCCAAAAGTTCTCTTCTGGAGGACTTCAAAGCAGTCAAAGAGGGTAATGTCTGGTGTACAGAGCAGAATCTGTTCCAGGAACCTATGGGCCTGGGAACTATGATCGAAGATATACATAGTATGCTCACATCAGAGAAAACATCACTGGATACGATGACGTATATGCATAAATTAAAATAACGCCGGAAATGGAGGAAGAGGAACATGGGCAGAAAATCAGAACTTACGGAAACTCCTGTCCGGGACAGCGTACATGAAACGCCGCAGAAGAAAGTTTATATAAGGTATCTGACAGCTTTTGTTATTCTGCTGGCACTTCTGCTGCTTTTTATCATATGGAATATCAATTCAGGCAGCATCCACATTTCTGTAAAGGATATTATTGCCATTCTGTTTCGCGGAAAGGAGGATGAGACTGCGTATAATATTGTCTGGGAGATACGCTTTCCCAGAATTCTTGCGGCTGTGATCCTGGGCGGAGCCCTGTCTGTATCAGGTTTCCTTCTTCAGACATTTTTCAATAATCCGATTGCAGGTCCGTTTGTCCTGGGAATTTCTTCAGGGGCCAAACTGACAGTTTCTCTGGTGATGATCTATATGCTGGAAAAATCAGCCGTTGCGTCATCAGGCACTCTTGTCATTGCCGCTTTCGGCGGTTCTATGATTTCTATGGGATTTGTTCTGATCATCGCCAGGAAAGTAAAAAATATGTCTATGCTGGTGATCAGCGGAATTATGATCGGATATATCTGTTCGGCGGTAACAGATTTTGTAGTCACATTTGCGGACGATTCCAATATCGTGAATCTGCATAACTGGTCTATGGGGAGTTTTTCGGGGATAGACTGGGAAAATGTACAGCTTGCCGCAGCGGTTACAGGTGTCTGTATGATATTGACTTTCCTGATGTCAAAGCCTATCAGCGCTTATCAGTTAGGAGAAGCCTATGCGCAGAATATGGGTGTGAATATCAAAGCGTTCCGTATTGCTCTTATTCTTCTTTCCAGTATACTTTCCGCCTGTGTTACTGCTTTTGCGGGACCGATTTCCTTTGTGGGGATTGCAGTGCCTCATTTGGTAAAAAGTCTGTTAAAAACGGCAAAGCCTATTCTTGTAATTCCGGGATGCTTCCTTGGGGGTGCTGTGTTCTGTCTTTTCTGTGATCTGATCGCCAGAACGGTTTTTGCGCCTACGGAACTGAGTATCAGTTCTGTAACGGCAGTGTTCGGCGCGCCGGTAGTCATTTACATTATGATACGAAGAAAGAGGTCAATGCAATGAGTAAATATGTTATTTGTACGGAGCAAATGACAGTGGGATATGACGGGAAACCGCTGATAAACAATATTGGGATCAAAATGAAGCCAGGTGAGATTTTCACGCTGATTGGTCCCAACGGAGCGGGAAAGTCTACGATCTTGAAAAGCATGACAAGACAACTTAGGCTGATAGGAGGAACGGTGTATCTGGATCAGAAAACCATGAGCCGGATGTCAGGGAATGAAGTAGCAAAAAAACTTGCCGTTGTTATGACCGAAAGAATCCGTCCCGAACTAATGACCTGTGAAGATATTGTAGCGACAGGCAGATATCCATATACGGGAACGCTCGGCATATTGACAAAAAAAGACTGGGAAAAGGTGTATGATGCTATGGAGCTGGTACATACACTGGAACTGAAGAACAGGGATTTTTCTGCGGTCAGCGACGGCCAGAGACAGAGGATTCTTCTTGCAAGGGCAATCTGTCAGGAACCGGAAGTGATCGTTCTGGATGAACCTACTTCATTTCTGGATATCCGGCATAAGCTGGAACTGCTGTCTGTTTTGAAAAATATGGTCCGGAAAAAACATACTGCAGTGCTGATGTCTCTTCATGAACTGGATCTGGCCCAGAAGATTTCTGATTATGTAATCTGTGTTCATGGCGATAAAATTGAAAAATGCGGACCGCCGGAAGAGATTTTTACTGCGGAATATATTCGTAAATTATATGGAATCACTGCCGGAAGCTACAATGAATTATTTGGCTGCCTGGAAATGGAACGTCCCACAGGAATTCCCAGAGTATTTGTTATAGGCGGAAACGGAAAAGGAATCCCCGTATACAGAAAACTGCAGAGGGCGGGAATTCCTTTTGCTGCAGGTGTTATCCATCAGAACGATACAGATTATGAAGTGGCAAAGGCCTTAGCTGTCAGTGTGGTTTCAGAAAAACCGTTCTCTCCTGTAAGCGCTGAAAGTTATGAAAAGGCAAAACAACTGATGTCCTGCTGTGAAAAGGTGATCTGCTGTATTGATGTTTTCGGACCGGGCAATTTTAAAAATCATGATCTGCTTGCGGAAGCGGAAAAACTTGGCATAATAGTTGAAAAAAATCAAAATACTGTCACAGAAGATTTGGAGGCA
>DWVA01000083.1 GCA_019120475.1 Candidatus Blautia intestinipullorum
ATTCAGGTATTGACTTTTTTATCCGGTTTCCCTTATGCTGTATGAGGTAATATGCATTGGGAAAAAGACAGGAGGATAATATAATGGGTGGTTTTTTTGGTGTGGCGTCAAAGACGGACTGTATTCTTGAACTGTTTTACGGAGTAGACTATCACTCTCATCTGGGAACAAGAAGAGGCGGAATGGCCGTGTACGATCCCAAAAAAGGGTTTGACAGAGCAATCCACAATATTGAGAATTCACCTTTCCGGACAAAATTTGACAGAGACGTGTCAGAGCTTGAGGGAAATTTTGGAATCGGCTGTATTTCTGACAATGAACCGCAGCCGCTGCTGGTGAGGTCCCATCTTGGTAATTTTGCCATTACCACTGTAGGAAAGATCAATAATATGGAAGAGCTGGTGGCTCATTCTTTCAAAAACGGATGTACGCATTTTCTTGAAATGAGCGGCGGCAACGTAAATCCAACAGAAATGGTAGCCTCACTGATCAATCAGAAGGCAACTATGGTGGAAGGGATCCGTTATGCCCAGGAAATGATCGACGGTTCCATGACAATGCTGATCCTGACTCCCAAGGGGCTGGTCGCAGCCAGAGACCGTCTGGGAAGAACCCCGCTGATCATCGGCAGAAAAGACGATGCCCATTGTGTCTCTTTTGAAAGCCATGCCTATATTAATCTGGGATATGAGGATGAAAAGGAACTGGGGCCCGGAGAGATCGTAGCGGTAACTCCCGAAGGAATCGAGACGCTTCAGAAGCCGGGAGAGAAGATGCGTATTTGCTCCTTCCTGTGGGTATACTATGGATATCCTACATCTACCTATGAAGGCGTTAATGTAGAAGAAATGCGTTATAAATGCGGAGATATGCTGGCACAGCGGGACTTCGGAGAAGTGGAACCGGATATTGTGGCAGGAGTCCCGGATTCCGGAATCGCCCATGCCATCGGCTATGCCAACCGTTCCGGAGTTCCCTTTGCCAGACCGTTTATCAAATATACGCCTACATGGCCCCGTTCCTTTATGCCGACCCAGCAGAGCCAGCGTAATCTGATCGCCAGAATGAAACTGATTCCGGTTCATAAACTGATCAAAGGAAAGAGCCTTCTGATGATCGACGATTCTATCGTACGGGGAACCCAGCTTCGGGAGACCACAGAATTCCTGTATAATAACGGGGCAAAAGAAGTTCATATCCGGCCTGCCTGCCCGCCGCTGCTTTATGGCTGCAAGTATCTGAACTTCTCCCGCTCCAAATCAGAGATGGATCTGATCACCAGAAGAGTGATCGCGAAACGGGAAGGCGATCATGTAGATGATAAAGTTCTTGCAGACTATGCAAATCCTGATTCAGAAAATTATAAGGCAATGCTGGAGGAAATCCGCAAAGAATTAAATTTCACATCCCTGAAATACCATCGTCTGGATGATCTTACCGCTTCTATTGATATTGAACCATGCAAACTCTGCACCTACTGCTGGAGCGGAAAAGAATAAAGAAAAGCCAGTGCTTGATGAAGGCAGCGGAGGTATCGGAGGGAGGCAGTGACAAAACAGAGGTGATACCGAAATGAGAAGAAGAGAAATACTGAAGATTTTGTTAAGCGTGCTGATAGCGATTTTTATCATGGTAGCCGCGGCTGCGCTTTTGCTGGCCGGTTTCCGGAAAAGCGCGGAAGAGGAACAGAAGAAGCAGGAAGCTTTGTCCGCGCTGGAAAATATTCCTACAGTGGCTCCTACAGCCGCCGCAACGGCAGCTCCTTCTCCAAGCCCGACTCCAAGACCTACGGCTACGCCGACTCCTATTCCTACAGTAGTCGCTGCCTTTAATCCGGACGATTTCTGGGATTACTGGTACAGTACAGACGGAACTGCATCGATCAATGTATGGGATATCAGTCTGGACAGCGTGTCTTTCAGTTTTTATCAGACAGACAGGAACCAGACGGAGGCGGTATCTGCAGATGTGACGGCGGAGGTAGCTGGAAACGCGGCAGGATTTACTTTCACGGATTCCGCCGGGAATACTGCCTCGGGGAATCTGACCTTTGACAACGGTCAGCTTTATCTTCATATTTCTACCGGCGAACCAGTATCCTCTGTGTATCCTAATGTAAACTGCATTATGAGCAGAGAGCAGGTGCAGCTTGTTCCGGATCCTACAGCCACGCCTACTCCGGCGGCAGAGGCAGAAAACCCGGAACAGACAGATACCCAGAGCGGAGAATATTTCTTCCCGGACAGCAACAGCCGCTATCTGACCGATGAAGATCTGGCTCCCTATTCTTACGACCAGTTGGAACTGGCAAAGAACGAGATTTACGCGCGCCACGGACGTCAGTTTGTCACCCAGAGGATTGCCGATTATTTCAACAGCAAATCCTGGTATAAAGGTACGGTGGATCCGGAAACCTTTGACGCGCAGCAGGATTCCATTTTTAATGAGTACGAAATCGCCAATATCCAGAAAATTGACGAACGGATGGCTCAGATGGGATAAATATATAAAAACAGGAGATACCGGGATCTTTTTATGTCAAAAGACTCCGGCGCCTCCTGTTTTTTTCAGTAGTGCAGATGCAGCCCCGTTATTTGACCGGCCGCTTATTATCTGTACGTCCTACCAGATAATCAATACTGGTATTATAGTAATCCGCCAGTTTTATCAGCATTTCTACAGGGATACCGCGGGTTCCTGTCTCGTAATGGGAATAAGAACGCTGGCTGATGTGAAGCACTTCGCTGATCTGTTTCTGAGATAAATCGGAATCGATCCGCAGATCCTCAATTCTCTGATATTTCATGAAATCTCCTCCTTTGTTTTTGAAAGTATAGAACTGAACGAAATGTACTATTGCGTTTCAGAGCAAAATGGGCTATACTAAAAGCGGAATTATCCAAATCAGAAAAATCTTTTAGGACAAAAGCTTTCTTATGCCGCGCAGACCGCGGAAGTCAGAAGTGCCGAAAGGCATCTCTTCAAAATTCTGTGATTATCATTTCCCAAATGAAAGAAGAACATAAGAACAAAAGACCGGAAAAGCGGCGGTGACGTAAGAAAACATTTATGTGAGAGAATCGGCGTAGTTTAGGCTACGCCGGTTTTCTTATCTTTTTGGGCTGCTTGGGATTGCTCCCTTGCTTCCTCAAAATCAAATGCACCAATGAAATTATAGACAATCTCAATTTCTCTAACCTTGATGCGCGGCTCGTTCTCGTCCGGCGTGTAAACCTCGGAGATGTAAATTTTTTCCACAAATTCCCGGAGAACAGAAGCGTCAAGCTGCTGCATATCGGTGTACTTCCTGACCGCTGCAATAAACTGTCTGACATTGACTTTCTGCTTTTCCTGTTCCTTGACTTCCTGCCGTAGATGTTCGACAAGGTTTGTAAGGTTGGTCTGTTCCAGTTCATAGTCACGGGACAGTTTAATGAAACGCTCGTCGGAGAGCTTGCCGGAAATGTTGTCCTCATACAGTCGTTTGATGATAACATCCAGCTCTGCAATCCGCTTTTGCGATTGCGTCAAGGTATCTTTCTTTTGCGCCAGTTCCTTATCCCGTTCCCGCAGGCTTTGATCCGCCGCACGCTGCACAAAGTCGTCCTCATACTGCGTCACATACTGAATAGCTTCCCGCAGGTTCCGCAGCACGATTTCTTCAAGAACAACGCGACGGATAGAGTGCGTCGAACATAAAGTACGGTCTTTGCGATAGGTAGAACAGATGTAATATTCCTGTTCAGGCTTGAAATGATTGGCCCGGCACAGATACATCTTTCCGCCGCAATCCGCACAATACAGCAAGCCGGAGAACATTCCCATGTCGCCCATCTTGGTAGGACGGCGGCGGCCCTGCCGGATTTTCTGAACGATCAGAAACACGCTTTCCTCAATGATGGGTTCCTGTGTGTTCTCAAAGATCACCCATTCCGACGGGTCGTTCCACAACTTTTTCTTACTCTTAAATGATTGCTTGGTGGTTTTGAAATTCACCGTATGGCCTAAATAGTCAAGGCGCTCCAAAATCCGTGATACCGTTTCATTTGTCCACTTGTAGGGATTGGCCGTTGGTTTGTTCGATACCGGCAACCCTCTTTCGTAGGCATAGGCGGTAGGGTTCAGTACCTTGTTTTTTTGCATCCATTTTGCAATCTGCGTCGGCCCCATACCATCCATGCACAGCGCAAATATCTTCTGGACAACGGCGGCAGCTTCTTCATCCACGATCCACCGCTTCTTGTCCTCCGGGTCTTTCATATACCCATAGGGCGGAATGGTGGTGAGGTGTTCGCCGGAGCGTCCTTTGGATTGCCACGTTGCCCGGATTTTCTTGCTGGTGTCCTTGGCGTACATTTC
>DWVA01000084.1 GCA_019120475.1 Candidatus Blautia intestinipullorum
TTATGTCTCCCACACTCAGGACCTCATCAATAAGAATGATCTCTGTGTCCAGAATGGCAGTAATCGAGAATGCAAGTTTAGAGTACATTCCGCTGGAATATGTCTGCACTGGTTTATAGATAAAGTCTCCAAGTTCAGAAAATTCAATGATATCGGGAAGTCGTTCCTTTATCTCTTTCTCTGTAAATCCCAGAAGCAGCCCTGAAAGATAAATATTTTCAAGACCGCTCAGATTTGCTTGAAAACCGATACCTATTGCCAGAAGCGAAAGGCGATTTCCAAATGTGTCAACCGATCCTTCATCCGGAGAAAACACTCCTGCTATCGTTCGTAGTAAGGTTGATTTTCCGCTTCCATTCTTACCGATAATTCCTACAATCTTGCCTTTAGGCACTTGAAAACTGACTCCTCTGAGTGCTTCGTAATAATCTCTTCTGTGTCTGATCTTTCCAAAACTCTTTTTAATAGAGAACGATTTCATGCTCCTGTATGCAACTTTCACATCTTTTACATCAATCGCTATTTCTGCCATACTTTCCTTAAACCACCTTTATATAAGAATTTTCGAAACGGTACATCAGTTTCAGTCCGATACACAGAAGCACCAGTGAAATAACCAGCCAGTAGATATACATCTCAAAACGGAGCGACTGTCCGTAAATAATGATTTTCCTCAATTCATCTATAACATATGCCACCGGATTCACTGTAATCATCAGTCTGCCTACATTTAGTCCGAAAAAAGTCGTCTGAGACAGTCTGTCTCCCACGTCATAAAAAACTCCTGACAGATAAAACATAAACCGCAGGATTACCTGGACCACATTGTAGAGGTCATTGATGTACACTCCGAAATGGGCGACGATCACTCCGCAGCCAAGAGTCAAGAGAAGGATCAGCAGCACTACCGGAACACAGTATAACAGATGGGCTGTCGGTTTTATCCTGTATGCTGCTGCAAAGCCTGCCACTATTCCGAAAGAAATCAGCATCTTAAAAAAGTTCACATACAACTTCTCCAGTATGAGCATGTATTTCGGTATATATATTTTAGATACGATCCCTCGGAACGTATTTACGATCTTAACAGAAATCATAACTGTTTTATTAAAAAAATTCCACACTGTTAATCCGATGATTACGACGACCGGAAGATATTCTCCCTGTGACCTGAACACTACGACCGTGATAAAAACATAAACAAGCATAAAAAGAACCGGATCCAGTATCCACCACAGCCACGTAAGATATGAACTGCCCACTTCGCCTTTCAGCTCGGATTTTGCTGCATACAACGAGTATGGATTATATCGCTTTATATGCAAAGCTAATTTTTTCAGCATTCCCATCTCTCCTATAACAAATCTATTATATCTGACGCCGGCTGATGCCAGTCTGTCAAAATCATATTCCGTACTGTCAGTTTCTTCTGATATCGCCGATAATAGTCCGTTGAAAGAAAAATAACACCCGGATACATTCTGATAAGGTTGTGTAATTTTAGTTCGTTTCCGCTGACAAGTACTACGATTTTTGTATTTTCACGGCGAAGATCATTATAGTGAGCAATGATATTTTTCATTTCATCTGGGTCGTCCAGACGATATACGATACTGTAATCATTGTTTCTGTATATTGTCGGTTTTGCGGGCTGAAAAGTCCGGTAAACTTTTTTCGCCCCTCTATACAGAATCGGATTATTCTTGACAAATCTGATCACAAAATTCTTCATAATCTCCTCCTGTTTCCAGCAGCTGTTTTATCTGTTCCCATATCAGATGAATATCAAAATTCTCACGCACATACTGCTGTCCTTTTTCCGCACATTTCCTGTATAAATCCCTGTTTACAGTCCTGTCATCGATATATTCCGCGATCTCTCCGATCGAATTGCAGATCACATCTTCAGGATAGATATATTCTATTCCTTCCCATCGAAGCGCGGCGACCACGCACCCGGCGGCCATTCCCTCAAATGGAGTCACATGAAAGCTTTCCGGAAACTGGGAATCACTAAGTGATAATACGTACCCGATTTTTTTCAGGAACTGAGGCACATCCACCCAGCCGTCAAAAAACACCGAATCTTCCAGGTGCTCTTCCCTGATTTTTCTGTATACATTCTCGTAATATGCTCTCTCTTCAGGTACATTCCATGTATTAGGAAATTCCTCCGGTCTTTTTCCCGGTACGTGAAGGCAGTATCTGTCATCTTTTTCTTTAAGAATCTTCAACAGATCTACCGCGCGCTCCAGTCCTTTCCGTTTTGGCAGAGCCCCGATCAGCGCGAGATGGAATCTGCTGTCATCTTCTTTTTCCGAAGAATATCTGTCTGTATCAATAAAATTATTAATCACAGTACATTTTTCCATCGGAATGCGAAAACGTCTCATAAATTCTTCAAACCAGTAATAGGATACCGTAATAACTTTGCTTATCCTGTTCATATCCAGATTACTGCCATATCTTCTCATAACTTCAAAACGATGTGCACGAATAAAAAGGCTCTGATGCGGATATAAATGCTGAGAATACCACTGTGCTGACGTGAGCAGCCATTCACACCATACGATATCAGCCTCTTTCAGACAGGTTTCAGCCTCTTTCGGCCGAAACTCCATATACTCTTCGAGTTCCTGTACTTTCAGGATATATTCCGATTCAAAGTATGGAAAGAGCGGTCTCAGAAATTTCAGGTCATGCCCGCTTACCAGCAGTCTCTCCTTTTTCTCAGGATAAAGTTCCAGCGCTTCTAAAACGTTCCCGTAGATTCTGTCCGTACTGAACATTTCGGCCGCGCCTGCAAGACATCTCTTTGCATTCTCCCAGACAACGGGATCATGAAAAGCCCGCAGTATTTTTTCAAAACATTCCTCTTCTGTCTCGACAAAAAGAGGGTAATCTTTCCCCAGTATTGTTTCGTGCATCCTCGTTCTGCGCAGCACAACAGGCACCCCGCTGTGGCAGTATTCGAGAAGCTTCACGGATACTTCCAGGGAATGGTCATTATCAACCTCTCTGCTGCGGAAAGAATAACCCAGGCAGCAGCTCTTCACGATACGGTCCGTTTCGCTGTGCGGTCTGGAACCGTAGAATACAATATTTCCCATAGTCTTCAGACTGTGAAAAACCTCCTGTTTGTATTCCGCCATATCCCGGTTCACTTTATCGCCGACAAAATGCAGTGTAATCTGAGGATCTTCTTTCCTCAGCTTTTCCATGATACGGATCAATTCGAGGATATTCCAGTTTTTTGCAATCTTTCCAGCATAAACTATAGTTCTTTCTTTCTTTTTCTGTGCTTTCTGTGGAAACACTACCGGGTAAAGCACATGGAACTTAGTTCCGTCAACGTTCAGGACGTCCTTTAAGTATTCTTTCATCGCCTTCGTCTGAACAAAATATGCCTGTACCTTTCGGTACAGGTCTCCGAGAAATTTTTTCTGTTCGGCGGGCATCTGCTCTTTATCATGGCAGAAATCCGTTAAATATGGAATCACTTTATTTACCAGACTGCTTTTC
>DWVA01000085.1 GCA_019120475.1 Candidatus Blautia intestinipullorum
GATACAGCATTGCATTTGAGGATACTATTCCGGCAATGGGATACAAGGCGTATTTGGTGGTTGAAAGCGGGCAGGAACTGAAACAAAACAGAGATCAGAAAAAAGAAAATCAGGTAATGGAAAATTCCTGGTATAAGATTCTTGTTGAGAAAATGGAACACTTACGATAGAAGATAAGAAAAACGGTGAAAATACAGAAATGTACTCCTTGTAGAAGATGGAAGTGATGATGGAGACGGATATGATTATTCGCCCCTTGAGCAGGATGATGTTCTGACCAGCGAAGGAGTTCAGGCAGATATTGAAGTCAAAGATTATGGTTTGTTCTCAAGAGCGAGAATTACATTAACAATGGAATTGCCCAAAAATCTTGAAAGCAGGAAAACTTATAGGCGGAATGCCTGCATGGATGTGGAGTTCCTTGTTGAATTGAGAAAAGATTCTCCGCTGATCACAGTTAGAATGGAGGCAGATAATCATGCAAAGGACCACAGAGTGCGTGTTTTGATTCCAAATAATCTTGGAACGGAGTTTTCTGAGAGTGATAATCAGTTTGGTACAATCCGCCGTCCTGTAGTGGACAGTGCTATGGAGGTGTGGGAGGAAGAAAAGTGGTCTGAACGTCCGGATTCCATTTATCCGTTTTTATCCTTTGTCCGTCAGGAGAACGAAAAAGGATTAGGGGTAATTACAGATTCTGTCAGGGAATATGAACTTACAGGAGAAAATTATAACACAATTGCATTGACAATGTTCCGGTGTGTGGGGGTTCTTGGAAAGGAGACACTATACAGAAGGCCAGGAAGACCTTCTGGCATCAAGATGGAAACACCTGATTCACGGATGCAGGGAAAACAGCATTATACCTTTGCGCTTACTGCGGACTGCAGACACATTTCCCGCAGGGCTTCGGAGTATACAACGCCTCTGGTGAGCTACAATAAGATGCCCTATAATGCGATGAAACTTAACCAGCCAACAGTAAATACACCGTATTCTTATAGTCTGTTAAAGATCAATAGTGAAGATATAACGTTGAGTGTACTGAAAAAAGAAGAAAATGGAACTGGTCTTTTGTTCCAGTGTTACAATGCAACAAACAGAACTGAGGAAGGATGTCTTACTTCTCTGCTTCATTTGATGGGAGAGACAATGCTCGATGAAACCAGGATTTTGGATTGTTCTTGCACAGATATCCTGAGACTGGAACCGAATCAGACGAAAACGGTTTTATTGAAGGAAGAAAGGATGTGAAACTGACATGCCTGTTATGAAACTGCAGCCTGCCTGTAAAGACTATTTGTGGGGAGGAAAAAGGCTGATTACAGATTTTCATAAGGAGTATCAGGGAGAAAAGCTTGCCGAAACATGGGAATTATCCTGTCATCCAGACGGAGAGTCGGTAATAACAAACGGGACATGGGGAGGAAAAAACTTGTTCCGTTATATAGAGGAGCAGGGAATGGAAGTTCTTGGAAAAAACTGCAGA
Organism: Candidatus Blautia intestinipullorum; assembly: GCA_019120475.1. Classification (GTDB taxonomy): domain Bacteria; phylum Bacillota; class Clostridia; order Lachnospirales; family Lachnospiraceae; genus Blautia_A; species Blautia_A intestinipullorum. The sequence goes on from DWVA01000085.1 coordinate 1,490, forward strand.
CGGTTTTAGGACTTTCCGATTTTGATTAAATTTATTGATGCCAGAGATAATTTGTCTATTCAGGTCCACCCGGACAATAGCTATGCTCTGAAAAATGAGGGCCAGTACGAGAAGACGGAAATGTGGTATGTTGTAGATTGCGAGGAAGGAGCTTTCCTGTACTATGGATTTTCCAGACAGATTGATAAAGAGGAATTCCGTCAGAGAATCAGTGAAAATACTCTCCTGGAAGTGCTCAATAAAGTACCGGTTCAGAAAGGGGATGTGCTGTTTATTGAGGCAGGTACGATTCATGCTATCGGAAAAGAAATTGTAATAGCGGAAATTCAGCAGAATTCTAATGTGACGTATCGCGTATACGATTATGGACGAAAAGATAAGGAAGGAAATCTCCGGGATCTTCATATTGAAAAGGCACTGGCCGTAACCAGCAGGATCCCCCTTGTTAAGAGCCAGTCCATGGTTCCGCATCTGGCAAAATGCGACTATTTTGCAGTTGATAAATTAAATCTGGATGGAAGGATTATGGAGAGTCTTACTGGAATTGTGTCAGAAGATTCTTTTGCAAATATTCTTGTGCTCGAAGGAAAGGGAACAATAACGTGTGACAGTGAAACTGTTTACTTTCGTAAAGGGGACAGTCTTTTTATTCCGGCGGACTCCGGAAAGTTCTGTGTCCGGGGAAATTGTGAAGCTCTTGTGACAACGATCGGAGAAAAGGCAAGTCCGGTGCGTGTTGCAGTTTATATGACGAGCAGTGAGATTATGACTGGTCTGGTGGATATGGATAACCGCTGTCTTGCAAAAAGAAAAATGCCGGTGTATAAAAATGAAGACCATAATACCGTGATCCGGAAAATAGCTACCAAGATTCTCGAAATGCTGGAGGAGCAGGAACTAAGGATCGACAATTATATCGGAGTGGGGGCGGGGATTCCCGGACTGATTGGTGCAGCGAATCTGATATGAACAGAAAACACTGTACAAGCTGCCTGATACAGCCATATAATAGAAAGAAATACTGAAATGGTGGATAGATACGTGTTGGACAGAGAACTTGCAGAAAAGCTGATTGCTCAGGTGACAAAATATACAGAATATAATGTAAATATAATAGATGAAAATGGAATTATCATAGCCAGCCGTGACCGTGAGAGGCTGGGCACATATCATGAGACCGCGTATGAAATTTTGCGGAATGGGAAAGATGCAGCCGTCATCACGGAAGATGATATACAGACCGGAGTGCGTAGAGGCATTAACATGGTAATAGAAATTGACGGCAAAAAAGAAGGCGTTGTTGGAGTTACCGGAAATCCGGAAGAAATCCGACCGGTTGCACTCATTATTAAAATGGCAATTGAAACAATGATCCGGTATGAAAGTGAGAAGATCCGGTCATTGAAAAGAAAGTCAAAAAAAGAGCGTCTTCTGGAAATGCTGACAGGTTCAAGAGAGGCGGAACTAGAAGAAGTGCGCGGTCTTGCAGGGGAACTGGGGTATCAGGAGAATATCATCCGTATACCTGTTCTCTGTACGATGAGCGTCA
>DWVA01000086.1 GCA_019120475.1 Candidatus Blautia intestinipullorum
CAAAATTTTATATACCTGATATCCAGCAAAAATATATCATCTGAATTTTTATAAAGAAAGGCGGATCTCTTATGAAATACGATTTTACCACAATTATGGACCGGAGAGGAAAAGACGCCATTGCCGTAGACATCCCCTGTTCCGGCGGCGGAGAAGGTTTTTTTGCCGATGCACAGATAAAGGAAGGGTTTTCTGTTATTCCCATGTGGGTAGCGGATATGAATTTTCCAACGGTCCCCACAATCCCGCAGGTAATCGCCCAGCGGGCCGCGCATCCGGCATATGGATATTTTCAGCCCCGGAAGGCTTACTATGACGCTGTGATTCACTGGCATGAGCAGAGCTACGGCACTACCGGCCTTACACCGGAATGTATCGGTTACGAAAACGGCGTTCTGGGCGGTGTGGTCAGCGCTCTCAAAATCTTTTGCCAGCCGGGAGACTCCATCATCATCCAGTCTCCTACCTATATCGGTTTCACCCACTGCGCAGAGGACAACGGATGGAAACTTGTCCTTAATCCTCTGATCCAGGATGAAACGGGAATCTGGCGCATCGACTACAAAGATCTGGAAGAAAAAGTCTCCTCCGGAAAAATCCACGCCGCCATCTTCTGTTCTCCTCATAATCCCGCAGGCCGCGTATGGGAACCCTGGGAAATTGAAAAACTGATGGATATTTACAGAAAATATGACGTATATGTTGTCTCTGATGAAATCTGGGCGGATCTTACCATGCCCGGCTTCCGCCATACCCCGACTCAGATGGTCTCTGAGGACGCCCGGATGCGCACCGTCGCTCTTTACGCTCCTTCCAAAACCTTTAATCTGGCAGGGCTGGTAGGCTCCTACCATGTGATCTACAATCCTTATCTCAGGGAAAGAGTTACAAAAGCCGGGGACTCCACCCATTATAATTCCATGAATATGCTTTCCATGCATGCGCTGATCGCCGCCTACAGCCAGGAAGGACGGGAATGGCTGGAAGAGCTTCGACAAGTGTTAAATAAGAATCTGGATTATGCGGTCTCCTTCATTCATACGCATTTTCATGGAGTGAAGACCCGAAAACCGGAGGGAACCTATATGCTCTTTCTGGATTGCACGCAATGGTGCCGTGAAAACCATACAGATATCGAAACGCTTCAGCGCTCCGGCATCGAAGCCGGCGTAATCTGGCAGGACGGACGGCCTTTCCACGGAAACTGCCACATCCGTCTGAATCTTGCCTTGCCTCACAGTCTTGTAAAAGAGGCTTTTCAGCGGATGGAAAAATATGTTTTTGTTTCCCGCTGATAAGACTGCTGATGTTTCATACTTCTGAAACTTATATTTTCTGGCTGATTTTTTATATTTTTTACAGCTCCAATATCAAAGTGTACACTATACTATGCCTTTCGCATATCAAAAACGCTTCTTTCGGAGGTCCGTTTTTGTATGTGAAAGGCATTTTTTCCTGGCAGAAATCTTATATTCTCTGTCATTTTATATATTTAAGCACATAAATCAAAAGTTTTATAATAATATCAGGAAAAGGAGGTGTATCTTTATGAAAAATCAAAAAACAATCAGTTTTGCAGCAGCAGCCGCGCTTCTCTTTACCGGAATCTCCGCCGGCGGTGTCATTGTACAGGGAGCCGAAACTCAGGAAGCCGGAACTTATGCCTTTATCTCAAAATCCATGGACAATCCTTACAATTTTGCTATGGCCGAAGGATTTCAGGAGGTTATAGAGGAGGCCGGAGGAGAATGTGTCGTAAACCATCCCCTCAATCCATACGCAGACGACCAGATCACTATTATCGATTCTCTGATTTCTCAGCATGTGGATGCCATCGCTATTGCCGCCAATGATGAAACCCGTCTTACGGAGTCTCTGAACGAAGCAAAAGCCGCAGGAATCCAGATCATCACCCTGGATTCTGATACAGACCATTCCGCCCGGACTACCTTCTGCAACCAGGCGGATACGGAATTGATCGCTCAGACTATGATGGACGCCGTATATGATATTTCCGGAGGAGAAGGAGAATATGCGATCCTTTCCACCACCACTTACGCAACAAATCAGAACGCCTGGCTGGAAGCGCACCCTGATCTGAAGGTTATCTGCGCGCTTACCTCCTCAGGCATTACAGCAGCGGCTAAAACGATTTCCGAAGCAGAGACTTCTGTAAAGATCACCGGACTGGGAATGCCTTCTGAACTGGAAGCCTATATAGGAACCGGAGAAGACGCGCCCTGCCCTTACGCTTATCTGTGGAATCCAAAGGATCTGGGACGTCTGGCCGCATCTGCCTGTCTGTCGCTGGTATCCGGCGAGATCACCGGACAGGCCGGCGAAAGTGTGGAGGCTGACTCTATAGAAGGAAGTCCTTTTGAGATCACTGCTTTGCCTGACGATCCTGAGGCTACGGAAATTCTCCTTGGAAGCATGACCTGTTTTACCCCTGACAATGTCAGCCAATGGGCGGAGGTATTCTGACAGAATCGCTCAGTCCTCCCCTTTTCTGTACCGCAGAGGAGTACATCCGAACATTTCACGAAAAAGTTTTCCAAAATAGCTTACTGAACTGAAGCCGCAGCTTTCGCTGATGTCAATTACTGTAGCATTGGTGCTTCTGAGCATCTGGGCTGCATCCACGTGTGCTGATCCCGACGCTTTCCGCAATATCTCTGACCTGTATATTTTCCATGTAATGCGCATGAATAAAGCTTACCATACTGCGCAGCCGTTCCGCGTCCGCCATTCGGCTTCCTGCGGAAACATTCTCTTTTCTGAAATCCTCGGTAGCTTCCAGCAAAAGACACCATAGTTCTCCTAAGACGGAACGTATCATGAATAATTGATAAAAACCGCATCGCCTGCCCGAAGGATGAGAGAATGTTCCGGCGTCTGGAGGCAGAGCGTTCCCGAAACCACATAGTCAATTTCCAGAGCTGTATGCCAGTGCCAGCTCCTTCCGATCAGATTGTCCAATTCTACCTCCAGACAGGTATATGGAAAATCCTCAGATAGAGAGGTAAGAATTTCCTGTCTGTTTTCATTTAGGCGAAATTCGCCAGAATAGATCGTCATATCTGCAATTATCCTCATAATATATTGAATATTTTATACTATTAATGATATAATAAATTAACTTTAAAGTACATGTCTTTTTTTACAAAAACAAAATAAAAGGAGGTCGTTTTATGGAATCTAAGATGTTCAAGATCTATGCCCGCAGCGATGAGCGTATCCAGCTCAAAGTCTATCCGGGACACTTTGCCACTCCCCAGTCTCACATCACTCATTTTATGGATATCACCACCATGAAGTCCCGAAGCTCAGAGGCAAGAAGAATTGCGGAAGCTCTTGCCGTCCACTATGAGGCATCTATTCCTATTGACACTATTGTGTGCATGGACGGCCTGGAGGTTGTAGGCGCTTATCTGGCGGAGGAACTGACCAAGGCAGGTGTTCTCTCTCTGAACGCGCATCAGACCATTTATATCACTTCTCCGGAATATAACAGCGTAGGACAGATGATCTTCCGGGATAATGTACAGCCGATGATCCGGGGAAAGAACGTCCTGATCCTGAACGGAGCTGTCACGACCGGAGAAACCCTTGCGAGAGCTGTGGAAAGTGTTCTTTACTACGGAGGCCAGATAAGAGGGATCGCAGCGATTTTCAGTGCGGTTTCCAGTGTGGCCCAGCTTCCTGTACACTCTATTTTCCAGCAGAGAGATATTCCGGATTATGGAAGCTATAAATCCCACGACTGTCCTATGTGCAGAAATCATCAGAAAATTGACGCCATTGTAAACGGCTCCGGTTACTCAAAGCTCTGACATCCCGCGGATATCTATAATTCTGATTATCCGCTGCACAAAGAAAAGCCATGCAGAGAACGTTTTTTGCTTTCTGCATGGCTCTTCCTGCCGATGATGATCGAAATAGAAGAATCTTTGCCGCACCGCGCTGTTTACGGGTTCTTCAGATCTACTGTTTCACCCAGCGTATTGGTTCCTACAGCAGTATTCCTGTCGACCGTGTACCAGTCGAAGGTAGCCGTGTGATCTCCCATATCTTCATATAAGTGGATCGACACCATATTTCCATCGGTGCTGTCAACCACCACATACTGAGGAGAGATACCTGAATTGCGCGCCTCGCAGTATGTTCTTGCCATAGTACACAGCTCTTCATCCGTATAGCCTGTACTGCCTGCATTCCCCGTCTGTCCGGTCTGGTCTTCTTTTCCCCACTTCCGGATTTCTTTCAGCGTATATCCGCCCCACATACTTTCTTCATTTTGCGTCAGCAGGACACAAAAAGCGGACGTATAGGACGGCTCTTCCGAAAATTCCGGCGCGTATTGGACGCTTCCCTCTATCTGGATATCTGTTTTCGATATCCGGCTTACTTTGCTGATATCCGGCCGCTCATGTCCATATGCCGCCGAAGGAGTAAAACCGCCGATTTCTATATTCCCGTCCGTCAGCTTCATATTCCCGTTCATCTCATAGTCGCTTCTTCCCACAGAGTTCTGCAGATAGGCTTTCAGCTTGTCCTCCGGAATTTTCCATCCGCTTGTACCTCCGCTCAGTTCCGTAATCTCCGGCGCGGTTCCGTCAATAAAGGGAACTGACAGCCAGACAGACCAGGTGAGAAACCTGTCTAAAAAGTCCTGATCAATTTCTTTATTTTCCGAAAAATACATTCCATTTTCCCCGGCGTCCACAGCCGCCAGAAGATCCAGAAGATCTGTTACCTTCTCCTGAACGTCTTCACTCAGCACAGGCGCTTCCTCTGCCGCCAGACACGGCTGGGCAAAAAACAGCACTGCTATAATGAGACATAAAACCTTTTTCATAAATATCCCTCCCTTTTCTGAAAATACATATGATTCTTTTTTATTATATTAAATCTTTCTGCATTTCTCAATATTTCCGTACCGTTTCCGTGGATTTTCCCCCTCTTGTCCCCCATCCTGATTCAGGTTATAATAAATTGTTGTTCCTCTCTGCCTTTTCCGGCAGGTGAGACAGAACCGTTGTACCGGCGGATACTCAAATCCGCCGCTGAAATAATCTGAACAGGAGATGAATATCTGTGAATAAAAAAGAAATCGCTGAAATAAAGAAACAATTTACCCCTGCCAACTGTGCCATTACCCGCATCTGCGGCTGCTATGTAGACGGCGAAAAGAATATCAAGACGAAATTAAAAGAGGCGTTTCTCTCTCTTTCTGAGGAGGAGACTTTCAAATACTTTGAAATTTTCCGCAAGACTCTTTCCGGAACTCTCGGCAAAAATCTCATCAATATGGAATTTCCGCTGGAGCAGGAAAAGGAGGGCGGCGCCCAGGAATTTCTTCTTCGTCTGAGAGGAAGCAAGCTGCAGGACGAAGATCTGCTGGATGAATTTTATGATAAAGTGATCCAGTCCTATGATTACGGTGAAAATTACTATATCATCCTGATCCATAGCGTATATGACATTCCCGGTAAATCTTCCGACGGCACAGAAATGTTTGACGCTTCCGATGAAATTTACGATCATATCCTCTGCAGCATATGCCCGGTGAAGCTGTCCAAGGCGGGGCTCTGCTATAACGCGGAAACAAACAACATTGAAGACAGGATCCGGGACTGGATCGTGGAAATGCCGGATCTCGGCTTTCTTTTTCCGGTGTTTAATGACCGCAGCACCGATATCCACGGGCTTCTCTATTATACAAAGAATGCGGAACAGCTCCGCACTTCTTTTGTAGACGAACTTTTCGGCTGCGCCGCTCCCCTTTCCGCAGGAGGACAGCGGGATTCCTTTAATGCCCTGGTGGAGGAAACGCTGGGAGAGGACTGCGCCTATGATACTGTTATGAATATTCATGAAAAACTGAATGAATGGGCTGAATCGCAGAAGGATGCCCCGGAACCCGCTGTTCTTACAAAACCGGAAGTCAAACGTCTTTTTGAGGAATGCGGTGTAAAAGAGGATAAGTTGGAGACCTTTGACGCCTGCTACGAAGCTACGGCAGGAGAAGACGCCGCTCTTATGGCTTCCAATATTACAAACACCAGAAGAATGGAGATCAAAACTCCTGATGTGGTGATCCATGTAGATCCCGACCGGGCAGAGCTTGTCGAGACCAGAGTGATCGACGGCAGACGCTGCCTGGTGATCCCTATGGAAGATAACGTGGAAATCAACGGCATCCGCGTGACAGCAGGTCCCAGGGAGACTTCCGCCACATCCCTGGACAACTCTGCCTCCGGTGAGGGGAAAGATATGGAATAAATACGAAACGCCAAAATGTCCGCATCACATTTTCATATGTCCGCACAACAATTACAAAATCTATTGACAACCGCCATAATTCCGACTATAATCTTCCATGGCAATTACATATTGTGCCAGCAGAAAGCTGCAGGAAAGAGGCCCTGCCCGCCGAAGGAATCACACTCTCAGGCGTTTTCAAAAGAAAACAGGACTGCAGCCGGATGGCTCTCTGGAGAATCCCGGTCAACGGGTGCCGAAGGTGAAAGGAAACGGAAGTTTCTGAATCTCTCAGGCAAAAGGACAGTGAATGAATACTCGGACTGCAGATATCTTATCTGTTTTTTTGTGCATGGCGATATCAATGTACAGATTACAGACTGCATTATCCCTGCATACCTGTATCAGGTTCACCGGAGTTTTATTCTCCTGTGGGCCTTTTTATTTTTTAGGAGGGGAATTATGGAACTTATCACAAACATTGTAAACAGTGTCAACACATTTCTCTGGGATTACGCTCTGCTGATCCTTCTTCTTGGAAGCGGCGTTTTCTTCACCTTCATGCTCCGCTTTATCCAGATTCGGAAATTCGGCGCCGGAATGAAAGCCCTGTTCGGAAACTTTTCTCTTCATGGAAAAAGCGGAGAAAACGGACTCAGCTCCTTCCAGGCTCTGACCACTGCGATTGCCGCTCAGGTAGGAACAGGAAATATCGCAGGAGCAGCCACCGCCATCGCGGCCGGCGGTCCGGGAGCGATTTTCTGGATGTGGGTGAGCGCCTTCTTCGGCATGGCTACCATCTACGCCGAAGCGGTTATGGCGCAGCATACCAGGGTTGTCAAAGACGGCGCTTTTACAGGCGGCCCTGTCTATTATATCCAGTCCGCGTTTAAAGGACGCTTCGGCCGTTTTCTGGCAGGATTTTTTTCCGTTGCCCTGATCCTGGCCCTTGGATTTATGGGAAACATGGTACAGTCCAATTCCATCGGAGATTCCTTTAAAAACGCCTTTAACGTAAGTCCTCTGGCTGTGGGAATCTGCGTGGCAGTCGTGGCCGGATTTATTTTCCTGGGCGGCATCCGCAGAATCGCCCGGTTTACGGAAAAGATCGTGCCTTTGATGGCGCTCCTGTACATTGTTGGCTGCCTGATCATCCTCTTTACCCACCTTTCCGGTGTGGCAGATGCCTTTAAAAATATTTTCGTAGGAGCTTTTTCTCCTCAGTCCGTAGCCGGAGGCGCCCTGGGCGTTACTGTACAGAAAGCCATGCGCTACGGTGTTGCCCGTGGATTATTTTCTAATGAGGCAGGTATGGGATCTACTCCTCACGCTCATGCCACGGCGGACGTGGAGCATCCGGCGGATCAGGGTATTATCGCTATGATGGGAGTATTTATTGACACCTTTATCATTCTTACCCTTACGGCTCTTGTGATCCTTTCCACAGGGGTATGGAACAACGGACTGACCGGATCTGCCCTGGCCCAGAGCGCTTTCGACGCTGCATTCGGCTCTTTCGGCAAGATATTTGTAGCTATCTGTATGCTGTTCTTCGCTTTTACCACTATTGTGGGATGGTATTATTTCGGAGAAGTCAATGTCCGCCACCTTTTTGGAAACAAAGCGGTAAAAATCTACGCTGTTCTGGTAGTGATCTTCGTTATTACCGGCTCTACCCTGAAAGTGGATCTTGTATGGAACATGTCCGACATGTTTAACGGCCTGATGGTGCTTCCCAATCTGATCGGCCTTCTTGCCTGTACGGTAGTGGTGCGCAGGCTGACGAAGGAATACGAGGAAAAGAAGAAATCGCAGTCCTTATAAAATAAGAGTCATAATTTATTGTTTTGGCTCCGCACAAAAGTATATGCGGAGCCAAAACAAAATTTTAAAATCTTTTCAGGCTTTCATTGCTTCAAGTGCGGAAATCTTTACCGCTCTGTTCGACGGGAAGAATCCCGCCCCCACCCCCATGAACACAGAAAAAAGAACAGCGGCGCCGATCAGCCACAGCGGAATAATAGAAAGAGCCGTTTCTGAAGATCCTGTATCCATCATAGCCATCATGGCGTCCCCTGTAAGCGACGCCCCCATATAAGTGTTCATAATCCAGGATACGACGCAGCTTACCAGTGAACCGGCAATTCCTCCGACAAAGCCGATCATACCGGCTTCTATAAGAAACTCTTTCCGGATATCTGAGAGAGAACAGCCCAGAGCTTTCAAAATTCCGATTTCTCTTGTCCTTTCCACTATAGACATAATCATTGTATTGGCAATTCCGATGGCGGCCACGAAAAGGGAGACTGCGCCCAGTCCCGCCAGCATCATCTGCTTTTGTTTCACACTTTCTTCCATAGGTTTTCGAAGGCTTTCCATAGAGCTGGTCTGGTATCCCAGCCTTTTAATTTCTTTTTCCACGGAGTCCACATGGCTGATATCATCTACATCCACCAGAACCCGGGAATATTCCCTGCTTAATTTAATGTTTGTCTCTTTGCGGATTTCTTTCTGGATACGGTCGAAATCACGCATCCCCATAATAATTCCGCCCTCGGTTTCATCTCCCTTATCAAAATCCTGTTTCGTTACCCCGACAACCGTCAGCTTCTGAATGCCTTTCCAGGATGCTTTGGCACTGTTTTGTTCCTGGACGCCGTCCGCTGCTTTTTCTTCCTTTTTCGCCACTTCGACGGGAGTCTGAAGAATCGGGAAATAAGGCTGAGCATTCTCATCGCTCCAATAATCCACCATATTTTTTCCGTCAGGTCTCCTGCTGTCCACAAACTGGTAGGCAAGGTGCTCGCCTGCCAGCACTTCGTTTTCTCTTCCAGAAATCATTTTTCCATCTTTAATTTCATAGCCTGCAGCCTCAAGATCCTTTTCAGGAATTCCAACAATGGTCGTATAATTACACTGAAAACGGGCCTGGTCTCCTGCAATCAGATTAAGCTCTTCCAGATCCATCTCCTTTTTTGGTACCACCGCCTTAATATTCTGTAGCTTTCTGATTTTATCGACACCTTTTTTGTCAAGAAGGCGGCGTTTTGCAACATTCTGAGGCGCTGACGTTACAGTAATACGCATTAAATTTCCCATTCCTTCCAGCATCTGCTCCTGGGACTTTTTCATTCCAATCCCCAGGGATATCATAATAACAACTGCACAGCAGCCGATCACCACACCGGAAACTGTAAGGAGTGTCCTGCTCTTGCGCCTGTACAGATTTCGGACACTCAGACTTGCTATATCTTTAAATGTCATATTAAAAATCCTCGTTTTCCGTATCTCTTTTTCGCCTTCTAATCCGTGTTATACCAGCGCCGGCGGCCAGCAGAGTTCCCGCTCCTCCTGCGGCAAACAAACCTGTTTTTGCTTTATTTCCTTCTTTGGTATATCCCTGCTCTTCTGCTTCTGTCATATATCCTTCACTGAACATCTCCTCCTCCGGAGAAATTTCTGCTTCTGCAATCTGAAAAACTTTCTCCTTTTCCACAGTCTTTTCCTGTCCTGCAGAATTCTCATAAGTCAGAGTAATCTGAACCTTCTGGTTTCCGGCTTCTTCCGGTGTGACAAAGAAATCCAGGGTTCCGCTGGTACCTGCCTCCACGTTTCCCAGATACTTGTATGTTTCTCCGGCTTTCATCTCTGTCTTTATCACTGCTTCTACATTGCTCACAGGTATTTTCCCCTTATTTACATAAGGCAGAGAAACTGTAAACTCTTCTCCCGCTGAAGGCTCATCCATCGTCTGAATTTCTCCGGCGCTGAAGCGGTCGGGAATCTGCACCGGAATGGAAATTTTCTGCGCCGCCTCTACTTCTGTCCGTTCGCCGTTCTTCATGTATTCATATTTAAAATTCAGAGTAATATCCGCGCTGTCAGTCTTTCCGTCTTCGGAGGTCTTCAGACGGATACCTGTGCGGTAAGTTTCCTGGGGTTTCAGAACCTTCACATATACCATATTGGAGGAACCCTGCAGAGAAGCCGTCTCCCCTGTTTCTATACTTACCACCATATTTTCCACATTTAATTTTTCGTTTGTATTGCAGATATTGATATTTGTCTGAAAAGTCTTTCCGGCAGAAGCGTCTTCGTCATAATCATACTGACTGACAATAACTCTTGGAACCATGGGATCGGCATTTTTCTTCTCTTCCCCTGAGGATTCCGCTCCGCCGATATATGCTTCTCCTCCTGACGCACCATAGGATGCCGTATTGTCTACAAAAATAGCTTTGCTCTCTGACGTATTTACAGGGATCAGCAGCACCTCCTGCCGCTCTGTTTCTTGTCCCTCCGGTTCATGCTGAAAAACGGTTCTCACCTTCAGCCTTAATGTCTGTCCCTCTTCTTTTATATCTCCGGCATGAAGCCGGATATTTATTTTTTCTATTGCCCCAGGCTGTATTGTCGGCAGATCGAACGTTTCTTTTTTGTATGCTGAATGCAGACTGAGCTCTTGCGGCAGTTCCAGATTCATCCTGCCGCCCCTGATATTTCCAGATGTCCATGTATTTTTTAAAAGTACCGTGATCCTGAAACCTTTATTGGCTCTGATTCCTTTTTCCAGTTTTTCTCTTGTAATATATAAAGTACCGCTCTGACTTTTTTCCTCTTCCTGAGCCGGTTTTTCCTGCCCTTCTTCCGGATTCTTCTGCGGGCTTTGAAATTCCGGATCCGGCTGCTGCGTAGGCTGGGATTCCTGTCCCTGATTTCCTGATTGATCCGGTGTCTGCACTGGATCTCCGGATGTAAAATCAACAGAGGGAAGCTCAGTATCTGCTGGAGGGACAGAAGTCTCCTCTGAAGTTTTTTTCTCCGCATTATCAGGAGCTGACGGGGAATCGGAAAATTCCGGCAAAGTGCCATCCGGCGCCGATACCGGCGCTTTCAGCTGTTCGGCGGGATTTTGTATCTGTACATCGGCAGGCGTCTCCGACATTTCGTCTGCGCCTGCCGCCCTGCCCTCTTCTGTTATCTGTACCGGATTTTCCGGTTCCGCGCCATAAACCTGACAAGTGCTTCCCGCCAGCAGAAATATCGCTGCCACAGCGGCCGCCGCTCTTATTTTTCCTGTTTTTCTTGCTTTTTCTGTTTTCATATAAATTTCTGAAGTACCGCCTTTCCTGAACTTTTTTCTATCAATTTGAAATTACTATATAGTCCCTTCTTGTCTTCACTTTTTCTTTTGCTCATCCTTTACGATTTTCCCATCAATTAAAGTAAGAATCCGGTCCGCATAGGACGCCATATGAGGATCATGAGTGACCAGTACGATCGTCTGCTGATTCTCTCTTGCCATATCCGTAATCATACCCATAATCTGTGCCGTAGTCTTTGTATCCAGATTGCCTGTAGGCTCGTCGGCAAAGACCACCTCCGGCTTTGTTACAAATGCTCTCGCAATTCCCACTCTCTGCTGCTGGCCGCCGGACATCTGGGAAGGGTAATGGTAAATTCTTTTTTCCAGTCCCACCTGTTTCAGCAGTTCCCTCGCTCTGCGGTATCTCTCCTTTTTAGGATATCCCTGAAACATCATCGGCAGCGCTACATTCTCAAGGGCAGTAAGTCCCGGGAGGAGATTATATGCCTGAAATATAAATCCTATATGTTTTCTTCGGAAGGTCACCATGTCCCTTTCATTCAGCTTTGTAATATCAGTTTTTCCGATCAGCACCGCGCCGGATGTGGGCTTCTCCATTCCGGCGAGCTGATTCAGCAAAGTACTTTTTCCAGAACCGGAGGTGCCGAAAATACAGCATATTTCCCCTTTTTTTATATCTGCACTGACACTGTGCAGGGCAACAACTTCCTCATCTTCTAAACGGTATACTTTACGAAGTCTGCTGATCTGTATCATAGAGGGTTTTATATATTTGTTCTTTTCCATAAAAAAGACTCCTTTCTAAATCGTATTCCAAGATTAAACATCTTTTCTTAGAATAAGATTAGAAAAAAGTCTCTATTCTGTGAACAAAATATGATTTCCTAAAAACAAGAGGCTTTTATTTCTCATCCCGCACCTTTTCAAATATAATGCGAAATTCCGTTCCCTCTCCTGCAGTGCTTGAAACCGTGATCCTGCCCTGATGATACTGGACAATCTGCTGTACCAGTGAAAGACCCAGCCCCATCCCTTTTTTTCTCCGGGAATTATCGGCACGGTAGAAGCGTTCCCATATATGCGGCAGGTCTTTTTCCCCTATCCCCATGCCGTTGTCCGCTACTTTCAGTACTATCCCGGATTCTTTTTCACTGAGAATCACTTTTATCCAGCCGTTCTCCCGTCCATAACGATAGGCGTTCTGCAGGAGATTATCCAGCATCAGACGGAAAAGCTGAGGATTGATCTCCGCAGTCACACCGGTTTTGATTTCCGTTTCCATCGTAATTCCCCGCTCTGCGCTCAGCCGTCTGTCTCTGCACACGTCCTCTGTCAGTTCGCTGACATTCACTTTTTCCAGAGGGTAGTAACCTGTATCCTGTTCTATCCTTGTAAGGATAAGCAGCGTTTCAATTAGCTGGGACATACGGTATCCCTGTCTTTGAACCACTTCCAGAGCTTCTTTAAGCTCTTCTGTATCATCCGTATCCGATAACGCATACTCGCACTGTGCCAAAATAACAGAAACCGGGGTTCGCAGCTCATGAGAAGCGTTGGACGCAAATTTCCTTTCGGCCTCAAAATTCTTTTCCAGCCGGTGAAACATAGCATTAAAGGTTCTGGCAAGCGCTGAAATCTCGTCCCCGGTATCCTTAATCTCAATCCGTTTTGCGAGATCGCCGTTCTGTCTGATTTCTTCAGCTGTACGGCTAATCTGCGCCACAGGCCGCAAAAAACGGCCGGCCAGCCAATACCCTCCCAGAAGGGCGAGGATAAGAACAAAGGGAAAGACCAGAAATACATCCCTCAAAGTATAAAGGATATCTCCCATTTCCGCGGCAGAATACTGCAGTCCCCGGATCCAAAGTCCGCCCTCCTCTGCATCAATGTATCTGTCATAAAGCCAGAAGCCCGCATGATCTATTTCTATTTTCTGGAGCTGTCTGTCGTCAAAGGGGAGGGAATCAAGCTCTTCATAGAGAAAAAGGCCGCAGGCTCTGCTTTTATCTTCCCGGTAAATCATCAGAAATACATCGTCCTGTAAAAAACCTGAATTATCCGCTGTAGCTATCTCGCTTTCCCGCAGAATCTGCTGGAGCTCCGGTTCTCCGTCTATCATCTTCGCGCATTCGTCTATAACAACCTGAAGATTATCCAGAACGCTATTTTCCATTTTCAGCCTGTACAGGGATACTATGACAGCCCCCATAAGCAGGCACATGATAAAAAGAGCTGCAGAAAACCAGATAGTAATCCTTATTTTGAATTTACTTCCCTTCATTTTTGTCTTTATCCTCTTCTACGCGCATCACGTAGCCCAATCCGCGGACAGTATGAATCAGCTTTTTTTGTCCTTCTAACTCAATCTTCCGTCTCAGATAATTCATATAAACGTCAACTACATTTTCAGTTCCGTCGAAATCGTATCCCCATACATGATTCAGAATTCTCTCACGGCTCAGTATCTGATTTTTATTAACCAGAAGATACTCCAGCAGTCCGTACTCTTTTCCGGTAAGCTCGATTATTCTGCCTTCCCGCGTAACAATATGACTTCTGGCATTTAAGGACAGATTGTCCAGCTCATAGATATCTGAATGAATCCCTGCAGCCGTGCGCATTACTGCGCGGATCCTCGCCAGAAGCTCATCAAAAACGAAGGGTTTCACTACATAATCGTTGGCTCCGGCATCGAGTCCCCCAACCTTATCCGGTATTGTATCTCTTGCAGTCAGAAAAATAACGGGAGTGGATCTTCCGTTTCTGCGCAGCCGCCGCACAGTCTCCATCCCATCCATCACAGGCATGACGATATCCAGTACTGCCGCGTCATAATCCACATACAGCAGCCGCTCCAGCGCCTCCTCCCCGTCAAAACAGCTGTCCACATCATAGCCTTCTGACCGAAGTTTTTTAGTAATGATTCTGTTTAAATCCTCTTCGTCCTCTGCCACAAGAAGCTTCATTTGTCATTCTCCTTTGTATATCAATGTAATCATCGATTCCGGAACCGTGTACGATTCCATTTTAATATAGCATATCCGGAGACATTGGGATACTGTTTTTTGCAGGATTAAATCCATCCGGCAGGGATTTCTTCGCACGGAAAAGCACAACAGTGTCCCAGTGATATAGGGATTATGAAGTATTCTTTCTGACGGAGTATCCTTTCATGAAGTTCTGCATCATATTTTTCTCTTTTAAAAACAAACCGTCAATCGTTTAGGAGAATATACTCTGAGATGTTCTCTTAAACGTTTGACGGCTGTTTTATTCCTTCTACTTATTTATCACCTGCGAATGTCCTTGTGCAGAAATGGTATCTATCTCGCATAATCAATAAATCCCGCATTTTTTTCATAATTGAAATCAGCAAGGATATTAAAATAATTATAAGAAGAATCTTTACAATATATATTAACTCGTACATAATTTTTATAAGTCGAAGACCTTTCCCGGTTTTGTTGGCACAGCAGCTTCTGCTGTTGCAACAGTGCCCAGACATGGAAATGCCAGCAGCACACCTGCTGGCTGTATTACAGCTATAAATAATGCAAGCACACCAATCACCCATTATGTAAATACTTTCTTTTTCATGACTGCCTCCACCTTCCATATTTATAGTCTCTCAAAATTTTCAGTTCCTGATTTATAAAAAGTTAGAATGAAATTCATAAATCATGTTGCGGCAAACACCGGTATACTGCATTTTATCACCTTACATCGAATAAAAAGAAATGGGAACTTGTACTTGCCAAACAACAGTACACCGGCCGAATCTGCCACATCTGTATTTTATCTCTTTTTCATATCGCACCTGAGAACTGAAAGAACTCTCTCCTGTAGGTTTTCTATCCGGCAAATAGTTATAAATCTATTTCTTCCCAATAAATTTCATATGTTTTGTGTTAAAAACGAAATCTTTTTGATTTCAAAGGAATTATAGCATATCCGACTTTCCACAGTCTATCAGCCCCTTGACGCACATCAATTTATGTATTTTCCGGGAATCTGGTGCTGTGAATTTTGCCAAAGGATTTGTTGCTGCATCTGACATGATTCTTCCGAAAAGTCTTTAATGTAAAATTATTTTTGAAAATGTTATCTCACGATAGAAAAGGCCGCCTGCATTCCAAGCAGACGACCTTTTCCTGCATAAAAACAAAAAGGATACTATACTGTCTCAAAACCTTTCTTATTAAGTCTGATTCTAACAGTTAGTTCCCTTAATCCTTTCAGCTTTTCGAACAATTATGCAAATTGTACTGTGTATCAGGCTTTCAGAACCCGGCTCAGACTCTCCGGCGTCATTCCGAGAAACGACGCTACGTCTTTCTTTCTGACCAACTCAAAAAGCCCCGGATATGTCTCCAGAAACCACTGATAGCGCTCCTGGACTTCATAGTCGGAAAGAATCCGATTATGTTCTATTACTTTTTTCAGCGATATACTTAACATTTTATTGTATATGCGGGCAACGTCCAGATTATCCTTTGTCAGTTTTATCAGACAAGTCATCGGTACACACAAAACCACACTTTCACTGATGGCTTCTACCGTGCAGATCGACTTTATTCCAATTCCCAAGTGTGTGACAGAAATTGCCGCCTCCCCGGGTATGTATCCAAAACAATATACTTTTTCTTTCCCATACTGATCTATATAAACCGCTTTTAAAACACCGCTTATTATGAAAGCAACTTCTGTCACAATATCGCCTTCTCTGATAATCTTCTCTCCCTTTTCCACATTTCTAATATAGGAGCAGCTCTCCAGTGCCGTCACTGCCTCTGGATCTCTTAATCCAACATAACGTTTCCAAAACGCATCCTGATCAAACATATTTTTCTCTTCTCCTCCCAAATTATACAATATTAGGCGTTTGCGAAACGCCACAAACCGCATAAATACGGCTTTTTTTACTAAAAGAAAATAACTCCTCACTGGATATGGTACAATAGAGTTGACAAAAACGAAATCCATCATCCAAGAAAGGAGTTATTCTGATTCCATGATACCATATAAACAGCTTTCTTTGGTGGATATTTTTTCAGATTGCTAAGAAAAATTTAAAAATGACAAACCTGCATTTTCCCTATTAGAAACTCATATCGACATGGATGAAATTATTCCGATTTCCTTCATAAATCACTTTTATGCATCAACGGGCAGAACCCGTAAATATCCCTTGCAGGCCTTCCTGTGGGTGTTGATCATTCAACGTATTTTCTCAATTCCTACAGACCAGC
This sequence comes from Candidatus Blautia intestinipullorum, assembly GCA_019120475.1. Taxonomy (GTDB): domain Bacteria; phylum Bacillota; class Clostridia; order Lachnospirales; family Lachnospiraceae; genus Blautia_A; species Blautia_A intestinipullorum. Next base: position 16,621 of record DWVA01000086.1, read on the forward strand.
TTCTCCTGATTTTTCTCTCTTACTCAAAACATCTTCGTGAATTATACGGTTTTGCCAAAGTTCCAGATATTTCCAAAATTACTCGTTTTAAACAGGGCTTTTAGAGGATCTGCAGCCCGTATTTGATCAACTTGCTGATATTACAGCGCCCATCTGCCAGACCATAGATTCTGCAAATGCGGATATGACCATCTTTGCTTCTTCCGGTATTGAAGCCTTTGTCACCGAAAACAATCCCAAGTATGCTAACAGAATCATTAAGCAGTTGTATATCAATGAGCATTTTTGCTGTGTCTTCAAGTTTGGCATTGTCACTAATGAGCCAGGCATCATCCGTCATATCTCTTTCTATAACAAAGACTTTATGGCGTCTCATCCTGATATTGCTGTCGAAAAGAAATCCGACTCCCATGATGAAGCTAAGTGTGTTCGTGATTCAAAACTTTTAATCCCGACACTCAAAGACTTCTTTTCAAAAAAAGACACTACATGCGGATCTGATCCTTGCCGGTATCATACAGCTCATTACTGTTGTTCTCGCCGATAGAATCAAACATCATGAATACATTCGAAGCTTAAAGCCACTCATAGCATAGGAGTTACCACTTTCATAAAGCCAATAGCTTATGGTGCGCTTAAAATCTTCGGTTATCCACTTTTCATTCCAGAACTCATTCTCTGCACGAATTCTTCCTTGCTTTACTTTAAGATTACGAACAAGCTTCTCGAGTTTCGCAATTACCTATATACAATATTTATAAATAGAAATGTACAGCCTTTCCAATCTAGCAGATTATCCCCCTGCATAACTTATCAGAAGAATAATCCTATATTATGGATAATAAATTGTAAAAATTATCTAAGCACATATATTTACCCCCCCCCCAATTTTTTTGTACTATTCTGCAACAAATATTTTTGTGAATTTCGAAAAAATTATAACATATTCCCCTTTCCACGATCCATCCATCGATTGATTTATATCAATTTTTATGTGTTATATGGGACTCGCCCAGTAAATCTGCAGAAGAAGTTAAAATTCTAATATTTTTAGTAGTTTCTCTTAATATATCTAAAAAAACTAAAATATCTAGTATTCAAAAATTTGCGGAATAGTTTTCTATGTAATAGGATTCTTATCGCCGATAAGAAAATATAGTCAAAATCATGAATGAATGCATAAACAGCGTGATTTCTAAAACTACCTGGTGCAGACCAAATGGAATTTCAGTGAAGCATTTCTTCTACTGGCAGAGAATCCTGCGAAGGGAAACTTTTGAGAATTCCCAGAATTCATCATTGCCTGCAACTATAAAATCGGATCAGAAGATGGTGCCAGCAACTCAGAGAACAGTCTCTTTAATAACGCAACGGAGGGAGCGCTTCGCAGTTTCTGCCTGCATAAACATGCATGGAAGCTGATCGACAGATCGATGGTGCGAAATCCAGAGCGATTATCTACAGCATAACGGGAACATCAAAGGTGAATAACCTGAATCCGTTCCATTATCTGGACCATGTGCTGACAGTTCTGAAAAACCATCAGGATAATACGAATTACAGTTTCATTAAGGAACTACTTCCATGGTCAGATAAGTTACCTGAGATCTTCCGGAGCAAGTCGAAAACAACCAATATGTAAACCTGATCATCGGAAATGGCGGTCAAAAAATAAGCCAGTACTCATGGTTTACCGGCTCTTTCCAATAAACCATTATTACAATAGACTTATCCACAATGGATGGCATTTTTTTAAGCAGATCGCCAATTCTGCTTTTGCAGATACCAATAATATTTTATCAACAAGCCGTTTTGTTTTCCTTTCCCTGGGCGCAATAAAATCAACTCTCTCAGAAAAAGTTTTATAGTTACAGGCAGGATTGGGACAAAACATCTTTCGTATATTTAATAAAACTATTATCCTATATTGGGATGTCCTGGATCTCACGCTGATACACAGAATGTATTTTTGAGTATACCTTACCACAATAAGGACAAGGCACTTTTTCTCCTGAAGCTTTAACTTAAAATATAACTTGTTGATTTTTTAATTTGTATAGAATGCATTCTAAATCTAGATCCAATAATTTTATGATTTCCTGTTCCATAGAAGTTACCCTGTATTATAACAATACTTTTATACGTTAATATCAACTAATCATGGAAAGAATCGGTTTACCATATACATAGAGTTCATCGGCCCCTTGGGGACTTTCACCACAGACTGGTGACATTTCCGTCATACCCAAATATCTCCAGCCGCGAAACTCCGGCTGGAGATATTTTAATCTGTCTAATTAAGAGGAAGTACTTTACTCTATTTGCTATGTACCTTTAACGATCTACATTTTTGAGTTTCCGCTTGTAGCACACTACTCCAATTCCAAACGATAACACTAGGCACAAACACCAAAATGTAATCCTCATATTATCTCCGGTTTCCGGAGTAGCTGCTTTTCTTTCTGCCGCTGAAAGCAGTGTCAATTCTCCTTCCTCATATCTCATTTTGATCGTAACCGTATCTCCGGCTTCTGCCGTTATCACATCTCCGTCCAGCGATATCCCGCTGCCTTTCCGGATTTCAAAAGATCTCGACGC
>DWVA01000087.1 GCA_019120475.1 Candidatus Blautia intestinipullorum
ACATCAGCTATCAGTATTCTCTTGAGAAAGATTATCTGTCAGAATTTTCCGACCAGGGAGAGGCCCTGAAAAAACTGGAATCCGGTACAGACCTTGCGGTGCTGGATACAGGAGATAAAGCCCTTTACCGCTACGATCAGCTTGACGCGCTTTCCTATGACAATTCCGCCATGCAGATGGGGACCAACGGAACCTCTTATTATTTCAGCATGGCAGGAGGGAATATCGGAACGTTCTTTGACGAAATGTATCTGAACACTCCCTGGGAACAGCATTATGAAAACCTGGACGGAAGGACGATCCTTGACCGGCTGGCTTCCGTTAAATATTTTGTGATCAAAAATCAGGACAAGCAATATCTTCCCTATGGATATCAGAAGCTTGCCGGAAGCGCCGAAAAAGACGGGAAAGTCTATGAGGCCTATGAATGTCAGGACGCTCTCCCTATCGGTTATACTTACGACACTTATATATCCAGAGAGGATTATGAAAAAATGACAGTTACCGAGAGACAGCAGGCTCTGCTTCAGGGCGTGGTGCTGGAGGACAGTTCCCTTCCGGAAACGGAGACGGAGTTTAACGATCAGGAGCTTCCATATACGGTAACAGAGGGCAGCGGATGCCGTCTGGAGGATGGAAAGATCAGGGTAACGGAAGAAGGGGCAAAGCTGAAACTGTCGTTTGAGGGATTGGAAGAAAGTGAAACTTATCTGATCACAGAAGGTCTCGATTATGAGGCGCTTTCTCCCAGAGAGCTTGTCAGCGATAAAAAGTGGGATAAAATGAATCGGTACGAGAAAAACCAGGTCCTTGCGGAGGACAGCCGGTGGCGTTACTGGAAAGAAAGCCAGGAGGCGTCCATTAAGGTCAGCGGAGCCTTTTCTGAAAAGAAGATCAAGATCTTCACAGATAAGTATAACGCATACAGCGGAAAGCATAATTTCCTCTGCAATGCAGGCTACAGCCAGAAACCGATCCATACCGTAACGCTTACGTTTGAAAATACAGGCGTATATACCTACGACAGCCTGAAAGTAGTCTGCCAGCCTGTAGAAAATATTGGCCAGCAGACAAGAAATCTGGCAAAAAATGTACTTTCGGATATAGAAACGGAAACAAATGTCCTCCGGGGCTCCATTACCCTTTCCAAACCGAAGGCACTGGTGATCTCCCTGCCCTACAGCAAGGGCTTTACCGCATATGTAGACGGGGAGAAGGCGGAACTGAAACAGGCCAATACCATGTATATGGCACTGGAGCTTTCAGAAGGAGAACATGAAATCAAACTGGTATACTGTACGCCCTGGCTGAAGGAAGGGGCCTTCTTGACTTTACTGGGGGCGTTATGTTACATTGGTGTGGTGCGGAAGAAGCGTTAACGTACATTAGCGCTTATCATTTCAGGAAGAAAAAGAGGATGCGAAAAATATGAGTGTTTTATCAGTAGTGCTTCCTGCATACAACGAAGAACTGATGATCGCAAAGACCTGCAGGGTGCTTCGGGAAGTGCTGAATGAGGCGGGGATATCCTATGAACTGGTGCTTGTGGACGACGGCTCCGCAGACCATACCTGGAGAGAAATACAAAAGGCCGGAAAGAACGACTCTCATATCCTTGGGATACACTTTTCCAGAAATTTCGGAAAAGAGGCGGCTGTTTTTGCCGGACTGGCTCATGCCCGGGGAGACGTGACTGCGGTAATGGACTGCGATCTTCAGCATCCTCCCCAGGTACTCCCGGAAATGTACCGGCTGTGGGAAGAAGGTTATCAGGTGATCGAGGGAGTAAAGAAAAGCCGGGGAAAGGAAAGCTTTTTTCACAGAGAATGCGTAGGATTCTTTTATGGGATCATGTCAAAGGCCACCGGCGTGGATATGCAGAATGCGTCGGATTTTAAAATGATGGACCGCCAGGTAGTGGAGAGTATTCTTTCCATGCCGGAGAGAAATATGTTTTTCCGCGCGACCTCTTCCTGGGTAGGATATAAGACCACCTCGGTAAAGTTTGAAGTCCAGGAAAGAGAGGCGGGAGAATCCAAGTGGTCTTCCTGGTCTTTGATAAAATATGCGTTTACAAATATCGTTGCGTTTACTACAGCGCCCCTGCAGTTTGTGACAGTAGGAGGAGCAGTCTGTTTCGTCCTTTCGCTGGCGCTGATCATATATTCGCTGATCCAGTATTTCACCGGACATGCAGTGGAGGGATATACCACTATCATTATGGTGATGCTGCTGATCGGAAGCGCGATGATGCTGAGCCTTGGGATCATCGGGTATTACATCGCGAAGATCTATGAAGAAGTCAAACGCCGGCCGCGTTATATTATCGCAAAGATCGTCCGGGGAGGACAGGAGGCTTCAGAGCCGGTCAGACAGGATAAAAGCAGAAGGCAGGAATTTTTATGAAAAAAATAAAAGAACTGATAGTTGGACTTTACGAAAACGACGTGATCAGATATATCTTTTTCGGCGGCTGCACCACATTGGTGAATCTTGTTGTTTTCTATGTAATGAGAAAAGTCGGGGCAGGTCTTAATACTGCCAATGTGATCTCGATCATCACGGCAATCCTTTTTGCCTATGTTGTAAATTCTAAGTTTGTATTTCAGGACAAATGCAGGACGCTGAAAGACCATATCCAGCCGTTCTGCAAATTTATCAGCGCCCGCCTTGTCACCATGGTGATAGAAGTAGGCGGAGTGTGGCTCCTGGCGGAGATCCTGCATATGAACGATATGCTGAGTAAATTCCTTACGCAGTTTATCGTTCTTGTGCTGAACTATATTTTCAGTAAATTTTTTGTGTTTACCACAGGAAAAAGAAGGGAAGGGAAAAGTTGATGACATTAGAGGAAGCGCTGAAGGAAATACGCCCCCTTGACAGAAACGCCATGGATATTGCGGAAAAAAGATGGAACAGTATCGCAAAGCCTCTCCATTCGCTGGGCAAAATGGAAAAGCTGGTGATCCAGATCGCGGGTATCACGGAAAGTCCGGATATCCATATTCAAAAGAAAGCGCTGGTGGCCATGTGCGCG
>DWVA01000088.1 GCA_019120475.1 Candidatus Blautia intestinipullorum
CAATTCAGCAGTTCCATAATATCTTCTATGGAAAAATAGATATATGCCCGGTTCTTTTCATCAAACCACTGATTTTTAATGGAAAGAGACATTCTGTCCAGCATCAGCCCATAGAGAATCTTGGCATCACTGGAAAGGTTTCTGAAATAATCATTTTGAAATAATGCCTTTGGTATTCTGTAAAAACTGTACTGATCGGCTTATGTGCCGTAAAAATAATTAAAAGATACTTTTTGTTCCATGCATATCCTCCTCTCTTTTATTTTGTGAAGTTTTCTTTCGGCACTTCTAGCCTGTATCATCACAAATTTCTTACTCTATCTGTAGTTCCTTCCTCCATTCTTCTAAGAGCGAAACAATAATCTCTTCCACCTGCTCCTGTGTATAATCAGGTGGAAAATAATTTTTCAATTTACGTTCCGGCAATGTAACTTTACGTTCTCTCTTTTTCGGAGCAATACAATTATTAAATATAGAAATCATGTAATTGTGTCCGACATTTTCGTCTTCCATCCTTTTTCGCAAAACAGCTATCTGGTTCGGCTTAATAAAGCCATTATCTCTGATATACTCATAAACCCATTTCTGCATTTCTTTATCGATATATGAGATTTCTACCGCTACAGTAAACTGCAGCTTTTTCTCATCAACCATATCAAGCAATTCTGGGATAAGTTCTGTAAGCCGTATGTACCTTTGAACACTTCTAGCACTTTCGCCTACCTGCTCACCCAACTCCTGATCTGATCTGAAATTCGTGCCAGTTTGGCACGCATTATTTTTTGATGGTCTACCAGCCTGTCTTTTCATCGCATTTAACTTCATCTTATAGGCAAAAGCTTTTTCGCTCGGTAGTAATTCTTCTCTTTGAATATTGGCATCTACCATAGCGATTACAGCTTCATCATCTGAAAAATCTCTCACAATTGCCGGAATCGTAGTAAGCCCCGCTTTATGAGCAGCATACATTCTCCGATGCCCGGAAATCATTTCATAACGGTTTTCTCCTACAGTTCGGATCAATACCGGAGTAAGAACTCCTTTTTCTTTAACACTATTAATTAAATCTTCCATCTTTTCATCATCTATCACCTTGAAAGGATGAGCCTTAAATGGACTAATTGCATTAATCTCAATTTCCATTGCAGATTCTTCATTTACAACACCCAATAATTTATCAATGCTGGTCAATTTAATTTTTTCACCACTTCTGCTATTTTTCATTTTTCAACACCTCCTGCGTCAGATTCCGATATGCTTCAGCTACCTTGCTTTTAGGACAATGGGAATAAATACTAATTCCTTCTGCACTTGTTTCTGCAGCCTTGACAGACATGGGTATAACTGTTTTAAAAATTGCAATCCGGGATCCATATGTTTCACACAGTTTTGTAGTGATATCCTTTGCATAATTTGTCCTGTAATCTACCATAGTAAGAAGAATACCCTGAATTTCAAGTTCCCGATTCAGTCTCTTTTTGACCATCAGGACTGTCTTAATCAATTGCTGAAGTCCTTTAACAGGCAGATATGCTGCTTGAACAGGAATTAATACAGAATCCGCAGCAACTAATGCATTGATTGTCATCATTCCAAGACTCGGCATGCAATCAATCAATATAAAATCGTACTTTTCTCTCATCAAATCGATATAATCTTTCAAAATGAGTTCCCTACTCATCACATTCCCCATGATAACTTCCAAAGCAGATAATTCGATATTCCCTGGCATAATATCAATATTTTCCTCATGATGCAGGACGCCTTCTGATGGATTGATTGCTTCTTCATTAATAACTGCCGTTAGAATATTCGCAAGCGTAATTGAAATCTCGTCGGGTTCCATATATCCAAGACTGGCTGTGAGACTTCCCTGAGGATCTGTGTCTACAAGTAGTACCTTTTTTCCTTCTCTTGCAAGTCCAATCCCAAGATTGACTGCAGTTGTAGTTTTAGCAACTCCACCTTTCTGGTTTGCTACCGCAATAACTTTTCCCATTCTTCAGTCCCCCTTTTCACATGATTTCGCAGATATTCTTCAAAAATACTCCGCCGGATTAATACCTTCTTCCCTATTTTATAAACAGATCCTGATTTATGAGATAATCTGACAATTGGTTTATAACCCAATCCATAATATTCTATTGCCTGTTGATAACTGACAAACTCCCTCTGTAAAAAAGCAAGATCTTCATCATCAATCAAATGAGAAAACATCCATACTTTACTATGCATCCTTGTTCCCCTTTTCCTCCAAAACAGAAGTTTCTTTTGTCTCATGAAATCTTTCAAGGTATTCATCAAAAATTTCGCGGTTAATCAGTACAATTCCATCCATTCTATAAATTGCCCCAGCATCATACGCCATTTCCATTAACTTCTTATGGGACAGACTGTATACAATCTCTGCCTGCTGATAGCGAAGAAACTTTCTCCTAAGCCGTCTGGCCGCTTCCATTACCTCACTGCGTTTCTGCTCGTTATAGTACATGTCTTCTGTTCTCATAAACAAACTCCTTTCTTATCTGGCCACTACTGCAGTTTTTGCGCAAGGAATAAAAAAAGGGCACTCTTTGAAAGTTTTTCTTTCAAAAAGTACCCAAATCATCGGTTTCCCGATATGGATCAAGAATGACAACTATTTACCACTCTTCATGATAATTCGTGATTATATTTGAATTTGTTGTCAAAATGTTGTCAAAATGAATTTTTGTTGTCAACCAGAATGATTATATAACCATTAATACAGCTTTGCACCTGCCGGAATCTTATCATCCACGATCAGAACGTTCAGTCCTTCTCTACCTTCTACCAGATGCGTTGCGGAAATGATCATACCGCAAGAATCAATTCCCATCATCTTTCTCGGCGGCAGGTTCACAATCGCAATCAGTGTCTTGCCGACCAGTTCTTCCGGCTCATAGTAATCATGAATACCGCTCAGAATCACACGGTCCTGGCCGCTTCCGTCGTCCAGAACGAACTTCAGAAGCTTCTTGCTCTTCGGCACTGCCTCACACTCTTTTACCTTTACGGCGCGGAAATCAGATTTGCTGAAGGTGTCAAAATCCACCATATCTTCAAACAACGGTTCCACTTCCACGTTGGAAAAGTCATACGTCTCTTTCACTTCCGCAATCGCTTTTTCCACAGCTGCCTCAGCGTTTGCTTCTGGTGCCTTCTGTGCCGCGTTGTTTGCCGCGTTCTTTTCAGCGCCCATGGTCTTCATTGTCGGGAAGGCCAGAACATCACGTATCGCTGCGGAATCTGTCAGCAGCATTACCATACGGTCGATACCGAATCCGATACCTCCTGTAGGCGGCATGCCTACTTCCAGAGCGTTCAGGAAGTCTTCGTCTGTGGTGTTGGCTTCCTCGTCGCCCTGAGCCAGCTGTTCCTCCTGTGCTTTGAAACGCTCTCTCTGGTCAATGGGATCGTTCAGCTCGGAGTAGGCGTTCGCCATTTCCCAGCCGTTCATAAAGAACTCGAAACGCTCCACATATTCCGGATTTTCCGGTTTCTTCTTGGTAAGAGGAGAAATCTCAATCGGATGATCCATCAGGAATGTCGGCTGGATCAGATGCTCCTCCACATAAGTCTCAAAGAAGAGGTTCAGGATATCGCCCTTCTTGTGGCGCTCCTCGAACTCGATATTGTGCGCTTTGGCAAGTTCTCTCGCCTGCTCCAGCGTCTCCACTTCATTCCAGTCAACCCCGGCATATTTCTTCACAGCGTCAACCATGGTGATACGCTGGAAAGGCTTGCCGAGATCCATCTCCACGCCGTTGTATACGATCTTCGTAGTTCCCAGAACTTCCTGCGCCACGAAGCGGTACAGGTTCTCTGTAAGATCCATCATGCCGTTGTAATCCGTATACGCCTGATAAAGCTCCATCAGGGTAAATTCCGGATTGTGGCGAGTGTCAAGACCCTCGTTTCGGAACACACGGCCGATCTCATATACTCTCTCCAGACCGCCTACGATCAGTCTCTTAAGATAAAGCTCAAGAGAAATACGAAGTTTCAGATCCTCATTCAGCGCGTTAAAATGTGTCTCAAAAGGACGGGCTGCCGCTCCTCCCGCGTTGGATACCAGCATGGGAGTCTCCACTTCCATGAACCCCTGGCTGTCCAGGTAACGGCGCACGGCGCTGATGATCTTTGAACGCTTGATAAATGTATCTTTTACTTCCGGATTCATGATCAGATCCACATATCTCTGACGGTAACGGAGATCCGTGTTGGTCAGGCCGTGGAATTTCTCCGGAAGAACCTGAAGGCTCTTGGACAGAAGAGTGATCTCAGAAGCATGGATGGAGATCTCTCCTGTTTTCGTCCGGAATACCTGGCCCTTTACGCCGATGATATCGCCCACGTCCAGTTTCTTGAAATCTTTATACGCTTCTTCACCCAGACTGTCTCTTGCCACATAGGACTGAATGGTTCCCTTCAGATCCTGCACATGACAAAAAGAAGCCTTTCCCATAACACGTTTGGACATCATTCGTCCCGCTACCGTAACGGTCTGGTTTTCCAGCTCCTCAAAATGATCTTTAATATCCTGGCTGTGATGTGAAACATCGTATTTTACGATTTGAAAGGGATCCTTCCCGTTTGCCTGAAGCTCGGCAAGCTTCTCCCGGCGTACCTTCAGGATCTGGTTCAGATCCTGTTCCTGCTTCTTCTGTTCTGCCACTTTTGCGCCTCCTTAATTTGTTCATCCTCATAATACAGCGCCGGAGCGCAGAAGGATTTCTTTCCGCGCAGCGACGCTGCAATTTCTTTTCTGTCTTTTTCCCTGTTTCAAAATAAAATCTTATTTATACTGCTTTGCCCGGCTGACGCGGATCCCGGATCAGACGTTTCTCTGAATCTCAAGCACTTTGTACTTCATGATGCCGGAGGGCATTTCCACTTCTACCACGTCTCCTGTGTGAGCGCCCATCAGAGCTTTTCCCACCGGAGATTCATTGGAAATCTTTCCTTCCAGACTGTTGGCTTCTGTAGATCCCACAATCTTCAGTTCCATATCTTCTTCAAACTCATAGTCGTGAACCTTCACTTTGCAGCCAACGCTGATCCGGTCCAGATCTACCTCGTCTTCCACTACGACTTCCGCGTTCTTCAGTATCTTCTCAATTTCCTCAATTCGTGCCTCGATATCTCTCTGCTCATCTTTCGCCGCATCGTACTCTGCGTTCTCGGACAGATCGCCCTGCTCTCTGGCTTCTTTGATCTTCTCCGCTACTTCTTTTCTTTTTACCACTTTTAAGTCATGCAGCTCTTCCTCTAATTTCTGAAGTCCTGCATAAGTCAGTAAGTTCTTCTTTTCTTCCATAATACCTTACTCCCTTTCAACATCCAGATGATACCCGTTCAGCATCGCCCTTCACATGTGTTCCCAGATACATCATACCACCGTGAAGGCAGTATTATTCTAGGATATTCACAATTTCTGTATTATACCCAAAAGCCTGTCTGTTGTCAAGCGCAAAACGCTGTATTTCCGCAGGTTTCAGGCAAAAATCACATTTTATTTTCCTGCTGGGAAAGACGGTCCAGAAGGGCCTTCAGCTCCTCATAGCCGGAGATGAGATTTGACTCTCTTCTTATCCCCGCGCTGTGCCGCATCCCGGCCGTATACCAGGCCACATGCTTGCGCATTTCACGGATTCCGGTATATTCGCCTTTCTTTTCTATCTGCCGCCGGGCATGACGAAGGATCATTTCTTTCAGTTCCTCAATGGAAGGCCGGGAGAGCAGTTCTCCCGTCTCAAAATAATAGTTCATTTCCCGGAAAATCCACGGATTTCCCCTTACCGCTCTTCCGATCATCACCGCATCGCAGCCTGTCTCTTTTAACATGGCTTCCGCCTTCTTTGGAGAATCCACGTCTCCGTTTCCGATCACAGGGACGGAAACCGCCTCTTTGATCTTCCGGATCGTATCCCAGTCTGCTTTTCCGGAGTAGTACTGCTGCCTCGTCCTTCCATGAACCGCAATGGCAGCCGCTCCGGAATCCTCCATGATCTTTGCAGTCTCCACCGGATCTACATCCTCCCCTTCAAATCCGACGCGCATCTTCACTGTCACAGGCTTCTTAATGGCCCGGGACACTGCCGAGACAATTTTCCTGATAAGCTCCGGATTCTTTAAAAGAGCCGACCCCTCTCCATTGTTCACCACTTTCGGCACCGGACACCCCATATTGATATCCAGGATGTCAAAGGGCTGATCTTCTATGCTCTTTGCCACCTCAGCCATCAGCTCCGGCTCGCTTCCAAAGATCTGAAGCGCTACCGGATTCTCTCCGGGACTGATCTCCATAAGAGGGATCGTATTTCTGTTCCGGTAGGAAATTGCCTTTGCGCTTACCATCTCTGTGTACAAAAGCCCTGCCCCCTGCTCTTTGCAGAGTTCCCGGAATGGCAGATCCGTGATTCCTGCCATAGGCGCCAGCACAAAAGGATTTTCTATTTCCACCGGACCGATTTTCCACTGTCTCGTCATGTCTCAGTCTCCATTATCCACATTTTTCCCCACTTCCTCGGGGATTTCTCCCATGAAAAATACACGATAGTACATTTCCAGGGATTCCAGAAGCTCTCTCTTTTCTGTCTGAAGCTTCTTGATCCTCAGTACGCTGCCGATTTCGTCATACATGGCGTCCGCATCCAGCGCTTCTGTTTTAAACTGCAGGTTTCCCTCTTCATCGAACTCCAGGGTCAGTATCCCGCCGATCTCCTCGGTATAAAGCACACACATGATCTGCAGCTCTTTTTTTACCGCTTCAGGCAGTGAATTAAAATCCTGGTTAAAATAATATTTCTGCTCATAGGCGCTGGCGCCGCAGAGCACGATCCTGTCCTGATACATGTTTTCCTCCCCTATCTTTTTCCGGCAGACAAAAACCGCCGTACTTTATTTCTGCCTACACATAACTGTACAGTCCTCTCACAGACACTTCTCCTGCCCGGACAGCGCATATTTTTTCTGCTCCGGTCCGCACCAGAAGCTCCCCTGCCTCATTGATTCCCAGGGCTGTGCCTTCAAAGGGCTGGTTTTTGTCAAGAATCCGTACCTGTTTCCCTTTGTTTGCCAGAAGTTTATTGTAATCTTCCATCATAAGGCTGAGATCACAGGTACGGATGAACTTCTCGTAATTATTCTCGAATTTTTCCATCACAAGACCGATGAGCCTGTTCCTGTCAAATCTTTTCCCTGTTTCCAGAAACAAGGAGGTGGCTTTATCCTGAAGTTCCTCCGGAAAAGTCTCTGTATTTACGTTGATTCCTGTGCCAATGACCACTTCCCGGATCCTGCCCTCTTCCAGCCCCATTTCTGTAAGTATCCCGCATATTTTTTTCCGGGAAACCACAACGTCGTTCGGCCATTTGATGGATGTCCGGATATCCAGGTCTTCTACAGCCTGCGCAACGCTTAATCCCATGACCAGAGTCAGCATGGAAGCGTACTGGGGAGCGAAATCCGGCCGCAGAAGGAGAGACATCATTACAGAACTTCCCTCCGGCGCCTTCCATACGCGTCCCATTCTCCCTTTTCCCGCAGACTGAAATTCTGCCGCCGCAAGAGTTCCATGAGGAGCGCCCTGCCGCGACAGATTTTTTACCCAGTTATTTGTAGAGTCCGTTTCTTTTGCAAAATGGACGGTTTTGCCCGCCCATTTCGTATGTATTGCTTTTGAAATTGTATTCTGATCGTACATAATCTTCTCCGCCGGAAAATTCCGCATCATATCTCCCGCCGTCCGCCTTTCGGGACGGATAGAGGAGGCGTCAGTTCTCAGGTTCTCCCAGAGTAGCCACCATTACTGCCTTAATCGTATGCATACGGTTTTCCGCTTCATCAAATACAAGAGACTGGGGAGATTCAAACACCTCGTCTGTAACCTCCATATCTGTAAGATGAAAACGCTCTCCCATTTCCTTTCCGATCTTTGTTTTCAGATCGTGGAAGGACGGCAGACAATGAAGGAAAATCGCTTTCTCTCCCGCGTTTTTCATTACGTCCATTGTCACCTTGTAAGGCGTCAGATCACGAATACGCTCTTCCCATACCTCATCCGGCTCTCCCATGGATACCCACACGTCCGTATAGATCACATCGGCGTTTTTTGTACCTTCCTCTACGTTTTCCGTAAGAGTGATAGTGCCTCCGGATTCCTTCGCCCATCCCTGGCAGAGGTTTACCAGTTCTTCATTGGGGAAGTACTTTTTCGTTGTGCACGCCACAAAATGCATACCCAGCTTGGAGCAGGCGATCATCAGAGAATTTCCCATATTGTAACGGGCGTCTCCCATATATACCAGACGGATTCCCTTGAGACTTCCGAAATGCTCCCGGATGGTCAGCATATCCGCCAGCATCTGAGTGGGATGGTATTCGTTGGTAAGACCGTTCCATACAGGTACTCCCGCATATTTCGCAAGCTCTTCCACGATCTCCTGGCCGAATCCTCTGTACTCGATTCCATCGTACATTCTGCCGAGAACTCTGGCTGTATCCGCAATGCTTTCTTTTTTTCCGATCTGAGAACCTGAAGGATCCAGATAAGTGCTTCCCATTCCAAGATCGTGAGCTGCCACCTCAAAAGCGCAGCGTGTTCTGGTACTTGTCTTTTCAAAGATCAGGGCGATATTTTTGCCCTTGTAATATTCATGAAGCTCTCCGTTTTTCTTTTTTGCTTTCAGTTCTGCGGAAAGATCAAGAAGATAATTGATCTCCTCCGGTGTAAAGTCCTTCAATGTCAGGAAATTCCGTCCTTTTAAGTTCATAATAATCTCTCCTCTTATTTTCTGCAAAAGCCGGGTTCAGCCCCGGCCTCCGCGTCTTGTCCTTCTCAGTGTTCTGTTCCGTCTTTCTCTTCTGTAACGATCTCCTTCAGTGATGAGGCAAGTCCTGCCAGCCCCTGGATCTCCGAAGGGATAATGATCTTCGTAGCTCTTCCGTCCGCGGCCTTCATAAATGCCTCAAGACTCTTTAATGTCAGCACCGCCTGGTCTGCCCCGGCTTCACGGATCATGCGGATTCCCTCCGCATTGGCATTCTGTACTTTCAGAACCGCCTCCGCCTGACCTTCCGCTTCTTTGATCATTCGCTCCTTCTGGGCCTCTGCCCGGAGGATCGCCGCCTGCTTCTCAGCCTCGGCGTCAAGAATAGCGGACTGTTTCTTTCCTTCCGCCACAAGAATGGTGGAACGCTTCTCACCTTCTGCGATGAGGATCGCTTCACGGCGCTCACGTTCCGCTTTCATCTGTTTTTCCATAGCGTCCTGGATAGCTGCCGGCGGAATGATGTTTTTCAGTTCCACACGGTTTACCTTAATGCCCCAGGGGTCTGTGGCAACATCCAGAGAGGCGCGCATCTTTGTATTGATGACTTCACGGGAAGTAAGGGTTTCATCCAGTTCCATGTCGCCGATGATGTTACGCAGTGTAGTTGCGGAAAGATTCTCAATAGCCATGATGGGATTTTCCACTCCGTAAGCAAAAAGCTTAGGATCTGTGATCTGGAAAAATACAACTGTGTCGATCTGCATCGTTACGTTATCTTTGGTGATCACCGGCTGCGGGGGGAAATCCACGACCTGTTCCTTTAAGTTCACCTTACGGGCAACGCGCTCAATAAACGGCACCTTAAAATGAATTCCTGTATTCCAGGTAGTCCGGTATGCTCCCAGCCTTTCCAGGACAATGGCATACGCCTGGGGCACGATTTTAATACAGGACGCCAGCACCCACAGCACCAGTATGCAGACAATGATCAAAAAAACAATTCCGATTCCCATGGTTTAATCCTCCTTTTCCTTTTCCTTTTCCACTATAAGCTTTACGCCTTTTACCTCCTTAATGACTACAACCGTTTTCTCGGGGATCGTGCATTCGTCATCTGCGGTGCGCGCCATCCATTCTACATCATTGATCTTTACCTGTCCTGTCTGGGCAAGATTATTGATCTCCTGGATAACGACCGCTTTTTTTCCGATCAGGCTGTTGACATTAGTCCGGGAAATATCCCGGTTCATATACCTCACGGCCAGAGGTCTTGTAAAGATCAGAAGCACAAGGGATACAGCCAGAAACAGGATCCACTGGACAGCCTGTCCCGCTCCCATCCAGGCGGCGATCGCTGCCACAAGCGCTCCTCCGGCAAACCATACAGTCGTCAGTCCCACAGTGACAGCCTCGATCACCAGAAGGACCGCTACAAGAGCCAGCCATACAAAAGGCCCCATTGCCAATTCCATAAGTCTGTATTCCTCCCTTCTGTTTCTTTAGATTCCTCTCTGCCGGGCAGCCTCATACATCAGGATTCCCGCCGCCATAGCCGCATTCAGAGATTCCACCTGACCGCACATGGGAATACGGATCAGGCTGTCGGCCTCCCCGGCGGCCCGGTCTGTCAGCCCTTTTCCTTCATTCCCGATCATAAAAGCAGTTCCTCCCTGATAGGATTCCTCATAATATGCCTTTTTACCCTGCAAATGAGCTGCAAAAAGACGAATTCCTCTTTTTGCCAGGATTTTTTTCAGAGACGGCACGTCCTCCACATACGCAAAAGGCATCCTGTAGACTGATCCCATTGTAGCACGTATCACCTTGGGATTTGTAATGTCCACACAGGTTCTTGTAAGAAAGACTCCGCTGACGCCGGCGCCTTCTCCTGTGCGGAGGATCGTTCCCACATTCCCGGGATCCTGAAGATCCTCCAGGATCATCAGCAGCGGATTCTCTTCCTTTAAAAGGTCCTCTTCCCGGTAAAACGGCGTATGAAGAACCGTCAGGATACCCTGAGGCGTCTGCGTGTCGCTCATCTGGCGGAAAACAGTGTCTGTCACCGCTTCCCATGGAAAAAGCCGCACTCTTTTCATCAGTTCTTCGTCTTTTTCCGCGGATTCCGATACATATACCTTGTGGATCCAGCCGGAAGGCGCTTCCAGGAACATCTTTCTTCCTTCTGCCGCAAACAGCCTCTGCTCTCTGCGCTCCTTTGCCTTCTGATTCAGTTTTATGATGTTTTTGACCTGAGCGTTCTGTAAACTGGTGATCATGCAGACTCCTTTATACATAATGGAGACCGCCTGACGGTGGTCTCCGGAAAATTCTGCGCAGCACGGCAGACGCCTCTGACAGCATCTGCCGGACAGCCTTTTATTTTTTATAGTTATGAGAAAGGGAATTGCATACCTCCCACATATACGGAGATACGTCTTTCTTCATAGCAAGAGCTTCGTTGATATCAAAATCCATAAACTCTCCGTGACGGTATCCTACTACACGGCATGATTTTCCCGCTACAAGAAGATCCACCGCAAGGGCTCCCATCATGGAAGCGTATACGCGGTCTTTACATGTGGGGCTTCCTCCCCGCTGCATGTGTCCCAGGATCGTTGCCCGTGTTTCAATACCGGTAGCCGCTTCGATCCGTTTCGCCATGGCTTCGGAATGGCCGATGCCTTCGGCGTTGACGATGATATGATGTTTCTTTCCCGCCTTACGGCTTTCGATAATATTATTGATCAGCTTCTGCTCGTCATAGTCATATTTCTCCGGAATCAGGATATCCTCGGCGCCGTTGGCGATGCCGCACCACATGGCAAGATATCCCGCGTTTCGTCCCATGACTTCGATGATACTGCATCTTTCATGAGAAGTAGATGTATCGCGGACTTTGTCAATGGCTTCCATAGCTGTATTTACCGCTGTGTCAAATCCAATGGTATATTCTGTACATGCAATGTCCAGGTCGATGGTTCCGGGAACACCTATGGTATTGATTCCAAGATTGGCCAGCTTCTGCGCTCCGGCAAAGGAACCGTCGCCTCCAATAACGACCAGGCCGTCAATGCCGTGTTTCCTGCAGACTTCCGCGCCTCTCTGCTGTCCTTCCGGAGTACGGAATTCCGCACAGCGGGCCGTATACAGGATCGTACCGCCTCTCTGGATCGTATCTGATACATCCTTGGCAGTCATATCTATGATCTCTTCATTTAACAGTCCGTTATATCCCTTATAAATACCCTTTACATTCAGTCCGCTGCTGAGGCCTCTTCTGACAACAGCACGGATCGCGGCATTCATTCCCGGCGCATCTCCGCCGCTGGTCAGCACGCCGATGGTTTTTATCTTCTTTTCTGCCATGATTCCATTCCTCCATATTCCGATTTTCCGCCTGGAGCGAAAAGTCAATACTTATCTGTTCTACACATATTCGGTTATAGTTTAAAGCATTTTCAGAAGTTTTTCAATACTCTTTGCACAACTTTAACATTGGATTCCCCATATTTTTTCCTGAGCTCCTCTGTGCAGGAATCGCTGATCTGTACGTGAAATCCCGCCGGAAGACGCTTCATAGCGTTTACATCTTTCAGATAGATCACTACGCTGTCCTGTCCATGATAGCCGCTTAAGAATTTCAGAAGTCCCTGCTCCTGGCTGCCGTAATCTTCTTTATCTCTGAACTGGATCCAAAGCTCTCTGGGTATGTCCTCAAAGGATCTGACTTTTTCCATGATCAGCTTACTGGCTTTGTCGTCCTCCGCGCTTACACGTCCCTGGACAAAAATCCTGGCCTCGTCTGTCAGAAGGACATTCCATTTTTCATAGTCTCTCGGAAAGACAACGATCTCCACTGTACCAACCAGATCCTCCAGCGTCAGAAAAGCCATTACCTTATTATTTTTTGTATATTTGACAGTTTTATCCGTGATCATACCGCCGACGATCACCTTCTGACCGTCCCGCACCTTTACTATTCCGGTATCTTCTTCCGGCTGGAAATCTGTAGTGCGGGCGGTAATGATTTTTTCCATTATTTCCCTGCACTGCTCCAGCGGATGTCCGCTCAGATAGATTCCAAGCACTTCTTTTTCAAAAGCCAGCAAAGTGTCCTTATCATACTCTTCCACATCCGGCATACGGATCTCAAAATCCTTTTTTACATCCTCTCCGGCCAGATCAAAAAGACTGATCTGCCCTGCAATGTCGTTTTTCTTTTCCTTGGCGATACTGTCCACAAGCTGCCCGTATATTGTCATCTTCTGGCGTCTGTTTCCCTCCAGGCAGTCCAGGGCTCCCGATTTGATAAAGTTCTCTATGGCTCTTTTGTTTATCACTCCTGAAAGACGCTCCACAAAGTCTTTCAGAGACAGAAATTCTCCCCTGTCTTCTCTCTCTTTTACAAGAGCCTCTATAACAGGCCTTCCTACGCTTTTGATCGCTGACAGACCGTAGCGGATAGCGCCGTTGTCTACAGAAAAGCCGTAGGTTCCCCTGTTTACGTCAGGAGGAAGGATCTTAATATTCATCTGGCGGCATACCAGAATATATTCCGCCACTTTGTTCGGCATTTCGATCACGGAAGTCATAAGCGCCGCCATAAATTCCACCGGATAATAGTATTTCAGGAAAGCGGTCTGATAAGAAACGACTGCATAGGCAGCGGCATGTGATTTATTAAAGGCATACTTGGCAAAGTCGATCATTTCATCATATATCTTATTTGCCGTTTTCTCCGGAATACCGTTGGCAATACAGCCGGGCACCCCCTCCGCTTCATTTCCGTAAACAAAATTCTGCCTCTCTTTTTCCATTACCGAAGCTTTCTTTTTGGACATGGCGCGGCGCACCAGATCGCTTCTTCCCAAAGTATATCCCGCAAGATTCCGGACGATCTGCATTACCTGCTCCTGGTACACGATACAGCCGTAGGTCGGCTTCAGGATCGGCTCCAGCTGGGGGCAGTCGTAGCGGATGGTATCCGGACGGTTTTTGCCCCGGATATACTGCGGAATAAAGTCCATCGGTCCCGGGCGGTACAGAGAAATGCCCGCGATCACATCCTCCAGGCTCTGAGGCTTCAGCTCCTTCATAAAGTTTTTCATTCCGGCGCTTTCCAACTGGAATACCCCGTCGGAACGGCCGGTTCCCAGAGATGCAAGGACCTTCTTGTCATTATAGTCGATCTTCTGCAGATCCAGACGGATTCCGGTGTTCTTTTCCACCTGATGAACGGCGTTCTGGATCACTGTCAGGGTGCGCAGCCCAAGGAAATCCATTTTCAGAAGCCCCAGTTCTTCCAGAGTAGTCATGGTAAACTGTGTGGTAATGGAACCGTCCTGGGCTCTGGAAAGAGGAACGTATTCGTCTACGCTCTTCTGGCTGATCACCACGCCCGCCGCATGCATGGATGTATGGCGGGGCAGTCCTTCCAGTCTCTTCGCAGTGTCGATCAGTCTGTGGATATCCTCCTGTTCCTCATAGGCTTTCTTAAGCTCCGGATTCATTTCCAGAGCCTTGTCGATAGTCATGTTCAGCTCCTGGGGGATCATCTTGGCAATGGCGTCCACCTGGGCGTACGGCATATCCAGTACTCTTCCAACATCACGGATCACACCACGGGCGGCCAGGGTACCGAAGGTGACGATCTGCACCACTCTGTCCTTGCCGTATTTACGCACTACATAGTCGATGACCTCCTGTCTTCTTTCAAAGCAGAAGTCTACGTCAATATCCGGCATGGACACACGCTCCGGATTGAGGAAACGCTCAAACAGAAGATCGTATTTTATCGGGTCAAGCTGGGTAATGCCAAGGGTGTAGGCCACCAGGCTTCCCGCCGCCGATCCCCGGCCCGGTCCCACCATAATATCGTTGTCTCTTGCGTATTTGATAAAATCCCAGACGATCAGGAAATAATCCACATACCCCATGTTCTTGATCGTAGAAAGCTCATACTCCAGCCGTTCTTTCAGTTTATCCGTAACAGGCTGATATCTTTCCTCAAGTCCCTCATGGCAGAGTTTGTTCAGATATTCCCAGGAAGTATAGCCCTCCGGCACATCATATTTAGGCAGCTTTGTCACGCCGAATTCAATTTCCACATGACATCTTTCCGCAATTTTATGGGTATTTTCCAAAGCTTCCAGCGCATAGGGAAAAAGACGCGCCATCTCTTCCGGCGACTTTACATAATACTGTCCTCCCTCATAGCGCATACGGTCCTCGTCCGTCAGCTTTTTCCCTGTCTGCAGACAGAGGAGCACATCATGAGGCTCCGCGTCCTGGGCAAAAGTATAATGCACGTCGTTGGTAGCCACCAGATCGATTCCTGTTTCTCTGTGCATCTTCAAAAGCTGCTGGTTCACCGTCTGCTGCGCAGGGATCCCATGATCCTGCATTTCCAGGAAGAAATTTCCCTCTCCGAAAATATCCCGGTAGCGGAGAGCTGCGGCCTTTGCCTCCTCATACATCCCCCGGGTAAGGAATCTGGCCACCTCTCCCGCCAGACAGGCGCTGAGAGCAATGATCCCCTCGTGATATTCTTTCAGGAGCTCCAGGTCCACTCTCGGCTTATAATAAAAGCCCTCTACAAAGCCTTTGGAGACAATTTTCATCAGATTGCTGTAGCCCTGATTATTTTCCGCCAGAAGCACAAGATGATAATATCTGTCCTCGCCGCTTCCCGCCTCTCTGTCGAACCTGGAGCCCGGAGCCACATAGACCTCGCAGCCCAGAATGGGATTGATGCCGGCAGCCTTTGCCGCCCGGTAAAAATCGATCACGCCGTACATCACGCCGTGGTCCGTAATGGCCGCGCTGTCCATTCCCAGTTCCTTTACTCTGGATACGTACTCCTGGATCTTGTTGGAGCCGTCCAGAAGACTGTACTCTGTATGAACATGAAGGTGTGTAAAATTCATAATAACATCCTTTTCTATATGGTTGGTTCAAAGTATCTTCTGTTCTGCACGCTTTCTTCAGCATCCATACACGGAAACATTATTCCTCCTTCAGGTAGATCCTGCGTTCACGGATCTCGATCTTTCCTTCCTTCAGCAGATGTCCCACAGCGCGCTTAAAGGCGTTTTTGCTCAGTCCGAATTCTCTCCGGATCACCTCCGGAGCCGCTTTGTCGTCAAAAGGAAGAACTCCTGCGAACTCTTCGATCACCTGAAGAACATTCTTCGCGTCCTCGTCGATCTGAAGATATGCCTTCTGACGGTCTGAAACGTTCAGTTTTCCATCCTCTTTTACCTCTGTGACCCGAAGATCGAGAACTGTTCCCGGACGGTATTTTCCTGTGGCTTCCCTGGCCGGGATCAGCGCCGAATATCTGTCGTCCACTGCTACAAAAATCCCGAAATTATCGCTGGTCTGATATACTCTTCCTTTTACCTGATCTCCTTTCTGATAAGGCGATTTCTTTTCAAGGTAAGGATATACTTTCATCGTAGCGCAGAGACGGCTGCTCTTGTCTACGTAAAGAGCCACAAGACATTCCTGGCCCTCATGCACACGGACTGTCTGTTCATGATAGGGCAGAAGCAGGTCTTTTTCCAGCCCCCAGTCAAGAAATGCGCCGATCTTTGTTACCTGGCGCACCTTTAAGACAGCGGTCTTTCCTACTGTAAGGACCGGTTCCCTTGTAGTCGCAATAAGGCGGTCCTTTGAATCTTTATAAATAAACACTTCCATCCGGCTGCCTTCGGCCGTATTTTCCGGTACTTGTTTTGCAGGAAGCAGAACCCGGTCTTTTGCGTCCGCATCCATATTTTCCGCCAGATATACCCCGAACTCTACCCTTTTCACTACCAGAAGAGTCTGTTTCTTTCCTAATTCAATCATATATTTCTCCATTCTGCCATTTCCGCGTAAACCTGAAAATTCATTCCCATAATCGGAATGTCTGCACGCATAACGGACTGTCGCTGTTTTTATCTATGCCCATTGTATCATAATCTTTCTCTGAATAACAGAAAAAAAGCAGAGAAGCGCTTGTAAAGTGTCTTCCTCTGCCTGATCTTTCACAGCTCATTTTTCTTTTTTCATCCTATTTCTTTTCCTGAAATTCAAGAAGCTCCGCCATCTCCACGCCGAATACTTTTGCAAAAATAAAAAGCTCATAGTCGGCCACAAATCTTGTGCCGCTTTCTATCCTGCTGATACTGTCCCGCTCCAGCATGACGCCCTCCACCTGAAGTCTGGCTGCCAGTTCGCTCTGAGACATCCTCTTTTTTATCCGAAGCTGCCGTATCATATCGCCGCTCACATTCTTTTTTCCCTGATAGTCGTAAATCTTCATATAGTCAGAATCCCCAGCACATGCTAATCATCAGTAATTTTCTTGACATTAACACATGCCTGCGGAAAAAATATGCTAAAGTTCAGCAAGTCCGAATATTTTATCTTGCCTGTCCAGCCGTCTTTCCTGTATAATATTTTTATATA
>DWVA01000005.1 GCA_019120475.1 Candidatus Blautia intestinipullorum
AGAAAAGAATATACAGGAAGTATAGAAATGAAAGAGCTTATGGAAGAGTTTATAGGATATTTGCATAATAAAAAGAATGTTTCCTATAATACAGAGATTTCCTATCAGCGGGATTTAAAAAAGCTGGAAGAATATTTTGAGAAGGAAAAAATAGACAGGTGGGAGGATGTCAGGGAAACCGATATTCAAGGCTATCTGAGTAAAATGCGGGAAGAAAATTTTGCATCGGCTACGATCTCAAGAAACATTGCCACGATCCGCGCCTTCTTTCAGTATCTGCTGAAGCAGGGGATCATCAGGGAGGATCCTTCAGAAAATCTGAAGCCGCCGAAGGTGGAAAAAAAGCTTCCTCAGATCCTGACTGTCCAGGAGGTGGACCGGCTTTTGGAAATGCCGGATCAGTCTACTGCAAAAGGACTGAGGGACAGGGCCATGCTGGAGCTTCTCTATGCAACAGGCATGCGTGTGAGCGAACTGATCCATCTTAAGCTTTCCGATCTGAATCTTCAGATGGGGTATGTGATCTGCCACGACACCAATAAGGAACGGATCATACCGATCGGCAATGTCAGCAGAGATATTCTCGCCACATATGTAGAAAAAGTAAGAGATTTTTTCATAAAAAATAAAAAAGAGACTGCTCTGTTTACAAACTGCCAGGGGAAGATCATGAGCCGTCAGGGATTCTGGAAAATTCTGAAAGGATACGCGGCTGCGGCGGGGATCCAGTGCGATATTACACCTCATACACTTCGGCATTCCTTTGCGGTGCATATGCTCCAGAACGGGGCGGATGTAAAAAGTGTCCAGGAAATGCTTGGTCATTCGGACATTTCTTCCACACAGATGTATCTGGGCGTTAATGCCGTAAAGATGCGGGACGTATATATGAAAGCGCATCCGAGAAGATAAAACAGGAAAAATAAGAATAAGAAGCGTACTGCAGCGGAACAAAAGAGCCACAGGCGGCCGCTGCAGGCAAAGAATCCTGCCAGAAAGCAGGATTCTTTTTTTGAAACAAAAGATTCGGTCAGGCTGCATAAGAGCTGTCAGCACATTTCTGCGATAGTATATAAGAGCTGTTCGGATTCTTCCCATCCAAGACAGGCGTCTGTGATGGATTTTCCATAAACCAGATTTCCGCAGATCTTCTGATTGCCCGGTTCAATATAGCTTTCGATCATCAGTCCCTTCACAAGCTTGTGGAGTTCCGGACTTACAAGACGGCTGTGGAGCACCTCTTTTGCGATACGGACCTGCTGCTTGTACTGCTTATTGGAATTGGAATGATTTGTATCTACGATCACGGCCGGATTCAGAAGATTCTTTTCCTGGTATTTTTCCAGGAGAAGCTGAAGATCTTCATAGTGATAATTGGGAATGGCTTCTCCGTGTTTATTTACCGCTCCTCTCAAAATAGTGTGAGCAAGAGGATTTCCGGTTGTTTCGACTTCCCAGCTTCTGTAGATGAACCGGTGAGAGCCCTGGGCGGCAATGACAGAATTCAGCATAACGCTGAAATCTCCGCTGGTAGGATTTTTCATTCCGGCAGGCACATCCATACCGCTGACAGTAAGACGGTGCTGCTGATCCTCCACGGAACGGGCGCCTACGGCCACATAGGATAGAAGATCGGACAGATACCGGTAATTTTCCGGATACAGCATCTCGTCGGCACAGGTAAAGCCGCTTTCCTGAATAGCGCGGATATGCATTTTCCGGATAGCTATAAGACCGGCCAGCATATTGGGCTTCTTTTCCGGATCCGGCTGGTGAACCATGCCTTTATATCCCTCCCCGGTAGTACGGGGCTTATTTGTGTAAACTCTCGGAATGATCAGAACTTTATCGGCAATTTTTTCCTGGACAGCCCGGAGCCTGAGAAGATAGTCGCATACGGCGTCCTCATTATCCGCGGAACAGGGACCGATGATGGCAAGGAATTTATCCGATTTTCCTGTAAAAACATCCCGGATTTCCTGATCCCGCGCTTCCTTCAGAGCTTGAATGGAAGAGTCGATGGGATATTGGTTGCGGATCTCTTCCGGTGTGGGCAGTTTCTTAATAAATGAAAATCCCATATTTTCCTCCTTACTGCCGCAGATTCCGGCAGTTTTTCTTTTATAAAACATGTGTGGTCTGTACCATACCGGTTCATTATATACGATTCTGCGGATATTGTCGATAGAAAACCTCTATATTTACGCAAAAAACTATCACTGCTCACAGTGATACAGTGCGAAAATATGAAGGATACTGACCAGGATCTCGCTGAGAAGCAGCCCGTACATATATCCGCGGATTCCCATAAGAGGAACGGCAAACAGTACGAAGGAGATCCTGAGAAGGATCCCGGAGGCATTGTGGAAAAGGCAGGTGCCTGTTTTCCCCAGGCCGTGGAGAACGCTGGTCAGAGCGGTATTCATATACAGGAAAGGACAGATAAACGCCATGGTGCGGATGTAAGTTCCAGCAGTAGGACTGTGAAAAAGAATTTTTCCCGCCAAAGGTCCCAGAAGGAGAAAGCCAAGGGCGCAGACAGTGCCCAGAAGAAGACATCCTGTACAGGACTGCGCGGTGATGCGGCGGATCCGTTTCCGGCAGCCTAAAGCCTGCATTTCCGCAACAGAAGGCATCAGCATTACAGATGCGGAGTTGGTAAGGGCGGAAGGGAACAGAATGAACGGCAGAGCCATACCGGTAAAAACGCCGTAAACACTTAACGCCTCCGCAGAGCTTAATCCAGACGCCTGCAGGCGCTGAGGGATCAGCACGACTTCAATGCTTCCAAGAAGAGTAAGAAGAAGCCGGTTTAAGGTAAGAGGAAGGGATGTGCGGAAGATTTCCCTGAGAATCGTCAGAGGGCTTTTGATCCTGAGAACAGAATCCTTAGTTCCGCTGAATTTCGTCCCGATGATAAGAAGTCCCGCAAGAGCAGCGGCCACCTCGCTGGCAAGAGCGCCTCCTGCCGCGATAGATGCGGTAACAGGAATATTTTTCGATAGGGAAACAAGATAGATCACATAGGAGGAGCACACCCGGACAATCTGTTCCAAAAGCTGAAGGGCAGATGGGATTTCCGCCTGTTTTCCGGCAAAATAATAGCTGCTTATGCATGAGTGCAGGGCGGACAGGGGAAAACTGAAAACAAGGATACGGAGAAGAGGAGCGGTCTGGGGAGCTTTCAGAAGCTCTGCTGCAATGAATGAGGAATTTTTGTATAAGATAACGGAAGCTGCCAAAGCAAGGAAAAAAGCGGAAGCTGTTCCCAGGCGGAACACGTCTTTTGCCTCCTTCTTTTTCCCCAGCGCCATCCTGGAGGCAACCAGTCTGGAAAGCGCAGTTTGTATGCCGGAGGCGGTCAGAGCCATAACAAGATTCTGAACAGGGAGTACAAGCTGGAAAAGACCTACTCCCTGTGCACCAATGGAATGTGAGAGGAATATTCTATAAAAAAAGCC
>DWVA01000089.1 GCA_019120475.1 Candidatus Blautia intestinipullorum
CATATTTTGTTGTGGAAGTTGGCTAGTAAGTAGGAGAGGTAAGTTCTCTCCTAAGTAGGAATTTTTCCTATACATTTTCGGGAAGGTACTTAGTGCCTTCCCCTCCTCTGTTCCTTGATAATTGGATATCCGCATTATAGAAACTTTCCCATCCGGCGGAGCGTAGCAGAAAGAAACGCCATGACGATATAAAAGGATGGTTCAGTTATTCACTACAACGGACGGCATCAGTGATCATCGTTTTATATAAGAGCGCCCCTTTTATTCTGTAAGCATCCAGGCAGGAATGTGACGCCATGAGTCCGGGTGGGTGATAATGATACACCAAAAGATCCGAATGCAGGGATAGATAAACCTTACGTTGTAATCAGTAAGACGTTTGGAATATCTGTGCGGATGTTTTGCCAGACATCCGGCTATAATGTGCCCATTTGATATCGGGGAAGTGAGAGGACAAATACGATATCCAACAACAAAAGAAAATCAATCGAAGTGTGCTGTTGATATCAGATACATGCAGCCAGAGTAACCAAATCTCTGGCTGTATTGATGTGATATTAACACAAATATAAAGATAAGAGGGTGGAAAGATGCATCGGAACGAATATCGGAGAATGGCACACGAAGAGGTGGAAGAGATATTCAGAGAAATACTTCCACAAGCAGGAATGAAAGTTCGGGAAGAACAGATCACACTTTGCCATCAAATGCTTTCCAGCCTGTGTGGAAACAAGATTGCATTATGCGATGCAGCAGTAGGGGTAGGAAAGACTTATGCATACCTGGTAGCGTGCATTCTTTTTCGAAAATACAGTCAATTGTTATCTGGATATTTTTCTATGTGCGGTCAGAGTCAGCCTATTGTGATCTCAACCTCAAGCATTGCATTGCAGGAAGCCATCCAAAGAGAATATATACCTTTTTTATCACAGGTTTTATTGAAGAAAGGAATCATATCTGCCCCTATCCAAGCAGTCATCCGAAAAGGGAAAGAACATTTTGTATGTGACAATCGGTTGGAGCTTCGGTTGGATGCAGTACGAAGAAAAGCAAAAAATCCACTGCAGAGAGAAGCTTTATATGCATTAAGAGAACAATATGACATGGACTCCGTACAGCATCTGAGTGGGTTTGACCGCAGGATGGTATGCGTCCCCAAATACTGCCCGGAAACTTGTGAGATGAGAACGTACTGTCGTTATCAAAAATATTTAAAAGAAGCTACAGATGAAAAAGTATTTATCCAGATCTGTAATCATAATTATCTACTGGCAGATACACTTCACAGAGCCAATGATTTCCGTCCTTTATTAAGAAATTATCAGGCACTGATCATTGATGAAGCACATAAATTTCCAGAAGCAGCAAGGCAGATGTATGGAAAGTCTTTCGGACCGGAAGATTTTATGGAAATCTGCAGTCTTTTAGAAGGGGAACATTATACCCATATTGCGGCAAAACTTCGGGAAGCATTTTCACAGCTCTTTGAAAGCCTGCCAAGACCACAGGGAGTGTTAGAAGAACAGGCACGTTTTCGCTTTGTTCTCAACAGGGAGTCCAGACAGGCATTAAGAAACAGCATCCGCTGGTTGCAGCGGGCGGAAGATCTGTTGATCGGGAATTTATCCAGATGGACAAAGAACCGGCTGGAAGAGAGCAGGGAAGTCCTGTTACAGTTTTTAAATGTGGACCGGAACAATATATTGTTTTTAGAGTATACATCAAAGGGACTGCCAGTGTTTTGCACTGTTCATCGAAAAACAGAAAGTTTGATAAAGGCAGATATTTGGGAGCGTGGCTTTCCAGCCATTCTTACATCTGGCACCTTAAAAGCAGGGGAGAGTTTTCAAAGGTCAGAGCAACTGAACGGACTCGAAGATGTCGGAAGAGTACGTGAATATCAGGCTGATTCACCGTTCGATTATGATGAAAATTGTTTACTATACATGCCAAGACGGAAGAGAAAAGTGTATGATAGCTATCATGGAGAAATCCGTTTCTTGTCTGAGCAGATCCGAAAGCTGGTATGTTCCACATTTGGACATACTCTTGTACTGTTTACCTCTTATTCTATGATGGGGAATGTATACAGAGAATTGAGAGGGAATCTCCCATTTCCGTTGTTGAAGGTATGGAAAGATTCCCAGTCAGTGATCCGTGAATTTAAGGCACAGAAAAATTGTGTGCTTTTTGCAGCTGGTTCCTGCTGGGAAGGCGTGGACTTTCCAGGAGATGTAGTATCTTCTTTGATTATTGTCCGTTTGCCATTTGCGGTACCCGATCCTGTGAGGGAAGCAGAAAGAGAACGATATCAGACTTTAAAGGAATATATTCAGAAAATCATAGTGCCGGATATGCAGATCAAACTGCGCCAGGGATTTGGACGAGCAATCCGGACGGAAACAGATACTTGTGTAGTGTCTATATTAGATTCCAGAGCAGGAAGAGGAGGGAAATACCACAAAGAGGTAATTGATGCACTTCCAGTATGTCAGATTACAGACAGAATGGCAGATGTAGAAAATTTTATTCGGAACCGAAAACGAATCGAATACTATATGTAACAGATTGTAGAGAAATTGTTGGTAGTGCTAAGTTTTCCAAAGAAAATAGAGAAAAATGTAGTGAGTATTTTAGGAGAAACCTTTCGGAATTGTTGGTATTTGTGAATAGCTTTCATAGCATAGAGTGGGTATACTGTGTATAGCGTTAGAGGAAAGGAAGTGAAGAAATGGAACATTTCATAGTGGATATGCAGACAGAAAAATCTAAGAAATACTATTTTATACGGGAAGAAGTCAGCCAAGAAATCGTTCTTCTTCCTTCCCAATATCTAATGCATAAAATGAGGGCGAAAGGTTCGCCAAACACCATCAAGAGAAGCGCTCTTGTGATTTCATATTACTTAAACTATCTGTCTGAGAATCAACTAACGATGGAAGATGTATGGAATATGAAATACGAAAAGCAACAGGAACATTTTACAGATTTTCTTATATGGTTAAAGGCTGGGATGCATAGCAAAGATGAGTACACGAAAAAGCCATACAATGAAACTTGCAATGCATATCTCAAGGAAGTGTTTCGATTGTACAATTTTGCTGAACAGCAGGAAGGTTGCGAGCAAAGTTTAAAAGTATTATCTGATGCACAATACATTGTAAGAAATTCTGTAGGAATTCGAAAGATATTGAATCGGAGAAGTTTTCACGGATACTTAAAGGAAACAGGACATATAGGAAGAACTATAGAGCAGGACAAGATCGTTATTTTACTAAAGGCATGTGCAAATTGCCGCGATCAAGTCCTGCTTTTATTATTAGCAGAAACAGGTTTCCGAATCGGAGAAATTTTGGGCAATCGCTATGCAACAGATATTGATTATGAAAACCATCTGATCTATGTAAATTTTAGAGAAGATAATGAAAATGATGCACGTGCCAAGAATGCAGAATTCCGAAAGGCAAAAGTCAGTGATGCGACATTCGAAATCTTAAAGTTTTATCTGGAAGAATATAAGGACCTGATCTTTCAACAAGAGTATCTTCTGGTCAATGTGTCTGGAAAATATGCAGGGAAACCAATGCAGGACAGCGGTGTACGGAGTTTGATGGAGCGTCTTGAAAAAAAGACCGGAATTAAAGTGACACCACATATGCTGCGACATTATTTCGCAAATACCAGGAGAAAGGCAGGGTGGAAACTAGAACTTATCAGTCAGGCACTTGGTCATCGACACATTGAAACAACTATGAAATATTTGAATATAACAGAGGAAGAACTGATGGAAGCAAGTGATGCATTTTACAGCCAGCACCAATCCCTGTATGGAGTTGATCATCTGTTATAGGAGGAGGCGGTTATGTGCCTGCAATCAGATTACTAGATACTGAGCATCAAACGGAATTGGCCTATTTGCATGAACAGCTTATAGAGGGAGAACCAGTACAAGACAAGTCATGGAGATATGCAGAAGAATATCTGATGCAGTTAGGAATTTATAATGTGATATTAGTAGAAGAAAATGATGTTCGAAATTATAAAAGGTTTCTGCTTGAGGACAGGGACTGTACGATCAGGGCAGCAAATAGTATGACATCATTTCTCAGAAACAAAAAAGCATACTGGATCGAACAAGAATATGGTGATCTACTGGAAGAAATTCGGCAGTGCGAAGGCATCGAAATGCCATTGACGGGTAATATCAAAAATTTTCTTATTCGGGAAGGGATACACCATATCCGAGAAATCGATTATTCTATCCGAGAAAAATATGAACAGTATCTTATGAAGGAAAAGAAGCCAGAACAGGTACTTCGGTATTTAAAGACATTGGATCGAATCAAGCAATATCATATCAGACAGGAAATGAAACAATTTGCAAACATAAAAAAATTTTATTTGAAATACGAACAGCAGATCCTTTTCCTGCCATATCTGCCAGATCAGAAACTGGCTATGGAATTTGATAAGGTACGTGATAAGACAGAATTGGT
>DWVA01000090.1 GCA_019120475.1 Candidatus Blautia intestinipullorum
GTCCTCCGGAAAGCTGTTTGGGCTTAGCGTTGATATAAGGCGCCATCCCTACCTTTTCCAGATACATCATGGCGTTTTTTTCCGCCTCTTCCTTACTCTTTTTCAGAACCTTTTCCTGTCCTACCGTACAGTTTTTCAGCACAGTCATATTGTTGAAAAGGTTAAAGCTCTGGAATACCATTCCCACTTTGGAGCGGTACTCCGGCACGTTGACTCCTTTTTCCGTAATATTCTTCCCATGGTAGAGGATCTCACCTGTAGAAGGTGTTTCCAGAAGGTTCATGCATCGCAGCAGAGTGGATTTTCCGGAGCCGGAAGGTCCGATAATGCAGGTAACATCCTTGGGCTTCACAGAGAAGTCGATATCCTTCAGAATTTCATTATTTCCAAATGATTTTCCCAGATGCCGCACATTCAGGATTTCTTCACTCATGGTTACTTAACCTTCCTTTCCTTGTAAGAATACATACCGCTGGTATAGGTCAGGGTATCTGTAGTCGCCAGATCATAGTTGTCCGGTCCGTCCATTTTGCGTTCCAGAAGACGCAGAAGACGGGAACAGGTAAAGGTCATCACAAAATAGATCACCATCGCGATGGTAAAGGACTCAAAATAGGTGTACAAAGCTCCCGCCACGCCCTTGGTGGTGTAAAACAGTTCTACTGTTCCGATAATGGAAAGCACACAGGTATCCTTGATATTGATGATCAGGTTGTTTCCGATCTGCGGCATAATATTCCTTAACGCCTGGGGAAGAATTACGTTTACCATAGTCTGCACATGAGTCATACCGATGGCTTTCGCTCCCTCCGTCTGTCCTTCGTCAATGGAAAGGATTCCGCCTCTGACAGTCTCCGCCATATACGCGCCTGTATTGATGGATACGATCAGGATTGCCGCGAACCACATGGACATATTGATCTCAAAAAGATACGAGCTTCCGAAATAAATGAACATCGCCTGGGCCATCATAGGCGTTCCGCGGAAGAATTCCACATAGCAGGCCATGATAAACTTTATTACTTTTATGATCACGCGTTTCACCGGAGAATCATTTTTGTCCACAGGTATCGTCTGGATGATACCTACCACAAATCCGATGATACAGCCGAACAGAGTACCTACAAGAGCAAGCCACAGGCTCACTCCCGCTCCCTTTAAGAAAGATGGTCCGTATTGCTGGAGCAGATAAACGATCCGCCCCCAAAAACTCTCAGGCAGCATTCCGGCCCCTCCTTATCACTCGGACAGAGGCTGAACAGCGATCGCCTCATCCATCATTTCAGAATAATCATCCTCTGTCATCTCTGAAAGTACGCCGTTGATAGCTTCCTTCAGCTCATCGTTGCCTTTTTTCAGAGAAATACCGATATTGATCTCTTCGTCAGAAACCTCAAAAGCGCCGTCCGTATCGCTGAAATCAAGAAGCTTCAGGTCAGGATAAGCTACGCAGGCAGCTTTTCCGGTAGGCATATCCGTTACAACAGCGTCACATTTGCCGGATTCCAGGGCAACCAGCATTGCCGGAGCGCTTTCCTGGGCAGGAAGGATATCTGCATCCGGGATCTGAGGCAGGCAGGTGTCGTACCATACGGTATTCTGCTGGGAAGTACAGGTAACTCCTTTCAGATCTTCCACACTTGCCGCATCTTTATAATCTCCGTCCGCTTTTACAAGGGTGATGATAGAAGCGTAGTAATACGGTTCTGTAAAATCAACCATCTGGGAACGCTCAGAAGTGATGGACTGGCCTGCGATCACGCAGTCTACCTGTCCGGACTGTACCGCCGGAACAAGGGAATCCCAGTCAAGCTTTACGATCTCAAGATCATATCCCAGTTCTTCTGTAATATGCTTCGCCATCATAACATCGTAGCCGTTGGCATAGTCGGAACTTCCGGAAATCGGCACCGCTCCGTTTGAATCATCCGGCTGTGTCCAGTTATAAGGCGCATATCCGCATTCCATCGCTACTTTCAAAGTCTTTTTCTCATCTGCGCTGACGCTCTGCGCGCCGATCATGCCGCATGTCATTGCCGCTGCAACTGCGGAAACTGTAAGCATCTTCCACATTTTGTTCTTTCTCATTTCTCTTTTCCTCCTCATAATATTCTTTTTGGCATCTGTCCTTTTCTCACAGCTTTAGTGCCGGACAGACGCTTTTCCTTATCGACAAAAAAGCAGCGCAAAAAAACCCAAGGGCTCCATTGCGCTTTTGCACCATTTTAATACTTTATGGTAAGAAAGTCAAGGTTTTGTAACATTTTGTCCGAAAAAAGAAGCTGTCCGTCAGCGGGACAGCTTCTTTATGTAATCTTTTCTTAATTATACAAGACGTCTTACAGAAAGAATGGTTCTGTATGCAGCGTTATCGCTGATTTTGATTCCGTCCTTCGCGTTGGACGCATGTACGATCTTTCCATCGCCCATATAAATTGCAACATGTCCGCCGTAGCAGATCAGATCTCCCGGCTGAGCATCTTCGTAGGAAACTTCTGTACCTGCGTTCTGCTGTTCATAGGATGTTCTCGGAAGGTCAACGCCGAAGTTTTTGTACACACTCTGTACGAAACCGGAGCAGTCGGCGCCGCCTGTCAGGCTTGTGCCGCCCCATACATAGGGATTTCCTACAAACTGAGTAGCGTAATCAACTACAGAAGAACCTGAACCTGAGGAACTGGAGCTTGAGGAGGACTCATATTCAGAAGGATCTACCGTATTTCCGGAGTCGATCACATTGCCATATTCATCGTACTCATAATCTTCCTCGGATCCGCTGTAATCGTCTTCAGAAGCAACTTCTTCCGCATCTACCTCGTTGCCTTCCTCGTCGTATACAGTCTCGCCGTTCTCTGCTGCTTCGCTTGCGTCTACTTCATTGCCTTCTTCATCATATACAACAGTTTCTTCTTCCTGCTGCGCTTCTTCCTCTGCTGCTGCAGCGGCCGCAGCGGCTTCCGCCTCTGCCTGGCGTCTTGCTTCTTCCTCTGCTGCGATTCTTTCAGCTTCAAGCTGTTCGATCTCAGCCTGCTGCTGCTGGATCAGATTTGCGTATTCATTCGCCATCTGCTGAGCGTATGCGATCTCGTTGTCATAGTCTGCAGATGTGGCTTTTCTTTCGTCAATAGCGGTCTGCAGGTTTACGGATTCCGCTTCATATTCCTGCTTCATGCCTTCCAGCTCTGCCTTTTCCTGCTCATACTGCTGGCCAAGCTGTGTAACCTGCTGGATCGTATTTACATATGTTTCCAGACTGTCTCTGTCATATTCGTACATTTTCTGAGTATACTCAGCTTTTGTAAGGAGCTCGGAAAGGTTTTCCGCGTTCACCATCATCTGGAACCAAGCGTCGCTTCCGCCTTTCTCATACAGGTACTGGATACGCTGCTTCATAGCTTCATACTGTTTATCTTTTGCTTTCTGCGCTTTTTCCAGATCAGCCTGTGTCTGATCGATATCAGCCTGCTTATTGCTGATGTCTCCTTCCAGAGTCTGGATAGAAACCATTACATTTACAAGATTCGCGTCTAATGCGGCGATCTCATTTTCAAGCTGCTGCTTTGCTGCATAAAACTGATCGATCTGTGCGTAAGTCGCATCCAGCTGCGCGCTGGTCCAAGCCTGTTCTTCTCTCAGTTCATCCTCCCGGGAGGCGCTTACAGTTGCAGCCTGTCCTGCTGTCATCATTACCGCTAACATCAGACATACAATTCTTTTTTTCATGTTTCTCACCTCATATTTTAACAACTTATGTAACAATTGCGAAATATCTTTCTGAACTTCTTTTACATATTACCACAGGACTTTCTGGATTGCAATAGGAAATCTTTAAAAACTTTAAAATTTTGTAACATTTATTAAAGATTATGCAACAGACAGCAGCCTGTACTGCATACCTGCATCCCTTTTTAGCGGGAAAAAAGGAGATTCCTCCTTCTGGAAAAATCTCCCCTTTCTGCTGTGCTCAGCGGAAAAGATCCGCAAGGATCTGATCTGCCGTCATATTTTTGTAATTATTATTCAGCGCCGTCCAACGCAGATAATTTCCACGTCTGATGTAATTTCCGCAGGACGGACTGTAATTATATTTTGTATATCCCTTGAACTTTGACATATACTGTTTTGCCAGAGCTACAGCCTGACTGTCATAGCTTCCTGTTGGAGTTGTGGTTCCGGAGATCTGAACTCCCGCCTGAGGCGTGGAGTGCAGGACTACCGCGCTCTTGTCCGCGCACTGTCCCAGAACGATCCATGTATGCCCGTCATCAAATCCGATATCTCCAGGATACAATTTCCAGTCAGTTTTTGACAGATAGTTCTGATTATAGACGGTTCCCCATCCTTTTCCCTTATAGTAGCTTCCGATCTCTCCGGACACTACTGTGGCGTAGCTGTTCATTACCTGATAGGTGGCCCAGCCTACATATCCGGAGCAATCAAGACCTTTGTCGCTGTAATAGCGGTAGTCATCGTAATCGTAGCTGCGGTTGTGGCTGTTGTACCAGGACGCCCATACCGGACTTACCCCTTTTCTTGTGGCGTCGCTGTTGTGCCCGCCGCCCCATACATAAAGAGTACGTCCGACAGGCTGCATGGCAGCCAGCAGGAAGTTCTTCACTGTTTTCTCTGATCCAGGCTGATTCGGCCGGATCGCCGCATCCATATCTACCGAAGTTCCCTCTGAAGAATTGGACACGATCAGATATCCGTCTGATCCGAATTTGTATCTCTCTCCATCAATGGTCTTCGTTCCTGTTACCATAACGGCAGTGCTTGGATTAAAATATCTCTTTCCGCCGCTGTCAGAAACCCATCCTCTTGCCGCAACGCCTGTGCTGGGATCAAAGTAGTATGTTTTTCCCCGGATTGTCCGCAGGCCCTTCATCATCACACCTGCGCTTGTGAAATATCTTCTTGTTTTTTTATCTCTGGAAGTGATCCATCCCGTAGCCATTCGGTAGGTTCCTCCCCGGAAATAGCGGGTATTTCCGTTTGTTGCCGTCAGAAAACCGCTTTTGGCCACGCCGGTGTTTCCATCAAAATAGTAAGAGTATCCGCTGATCTTCTTCAGTCCTTTGTACATCACTCCGGTCCTTGGATGGAAATACCATCGCTGGTTCTTGGAATTCCTCATCCACCCGGTGGCCATACGATAGGTTCCTCCCCGGAAATAGCGGGTATTTCCGTTTGCCGCCCGCAAAAAGCCGCTCTGAGCCCATCCTGTTTTTCCGTCAAAATAATAACGGTAGCTTCCGATCTTCTGAAGTCCCGTCTTCATAGCGCCTGTTTTCGGATCAAAGTAGCGGCGTTTTCCATTGGAGAGCTTATACCATCCCTTGTACAAAACCCCTGTTCTTGCATTCAGGTAATACTTTTTCCCTCCAAGTGTCAGCCAGCCTTTTACCCTTTTCCCATTTTCATAGTAGTAAGTCTTGCCTCTGATCGTCCGGAATCCCGTTGTAGCCGCTTTTGTTTCCACAGTAGTCGCCTGAACGGTGAACCCGGCGGCAAAAATTAAAAGCCCCAGCAAAATCCCCCAGAATTTCCAGCTTTTCCTTACCTTCTTCATATCTCTTTCCTCTTCCTGCCCCATTTTATTACTTTTCTCTTATAATTCTTTACAATCTTGTTACAAGAGTATGTAGGTATTATATCTCATGTTTTTC
>DWVA01000091.1 GCA_019120475.1 Candidatus Blautia intestinipullorum
TTCGAGTGTATCCATGAGATGAAACTGATCGTAGATCTGATCTATCAGTCCGGATTCTCAGGAATGAGATATTCCATCTCCAATACTGCTGAGTACGGCGATTATATTACAGGACCGAAGATCATCACAGAAGATACGAAGAAAGCAATGAAACAGATTCTGAAAGACATCCAGGACGGTACTTTCGCAAAAGACTTCCTGCTTGATATGTCCTCTGCAGGCGGTCAGGTTCATTTCAAAGCTATGAGAAAACTTGCCGCAGAGCATCCGTCAGAAATCGTCGGAGAAGAAATCCGTAAGCTGTATAGCTGGAACGGCGAAGACAAACTCATCAACAACTAAGCAAAAATTTGAACTTGCTTAAATTTCTGCGATACTCAAACGTGGCGAAGCGGAGTTTGAGGTTCCGGAAGGAGTGATACTCAAATGCTGCGAAGAGGAGTTTGAGATTCTAAAAAGTGAAAATTTTAAGTTAGAAGTTTAAGATATGGCTGCCGCGCTGATCATCAGCGCGGCAGTTTCGATTTGTTAGGCAAAGTCCGAAGCTTACGTTTCGGAGTTTGGGCTTTATGCTGAATTTTGGGGCTGTCGGGAGTGTCTCATCTCTGTTTCTCAGGGATTAAAAATCGGTATTCCCCGACAGCCTCTGTTTTAGGATAT
The DNA here is from genome assembly GCA_019120475.1 of Candidatus Blautia intestinipullorum. Lineage (GTDB taxonomy): Bacteria > Bacillota > Clostridia > Lachnospirales > Lachnospiraceae > Blautia_A > Blautia_A intestinipullorum. Next base: position 661 of record DWVA01000091.1, read on the forward strand.
CAGGTCAGGAGGATGTTTCCGGTAAAAAGTTTCTGGATGATCTTAAAATGGGAATCCGGAGACAAATCAACAGCTCAATATATGTGCTACCTGCCGGGCAGACAGTGACAGGCATAAAGTTACTTGTATAGTATAGGTGGAAACCTACCCATATATAACTCTCAACTCCTTTTCGACTTAGAGACTCCAACCGCAGGAATTTCAGCGATTTACGCGGCAGACAATGGAAACTACAGGGCGTACGCTGACGGAGAATAATGCTGAAAATCGTTGAGATCACACGGCTAGGAGCGAGCTGCCCTTGTACATTAACGCTACGGATGAAATTGAAAAAAGTGGGGAAGCGGCCGTAGAAGGGCGGTTCGATTTACGGCTGAAATCAGGAAAAGTGGGGAAGCAGCCGTAGTGTACAAAAGGAGCAATGCACTCCAAATCGCTGAAATTCCTGCGGTTGGAATCTCTGAGCCGAAAAGAAAGTCGAGACTGCCTCTTGTACACTAACACTATTATTTCCCTCAGACCTCGGATGGAGAAAAGAAAGATCGAAGCAGAGGCAGTCTTTCATCACCTTTCCGGCATACAAATCCAATTTCCCTGTCAGGGAAGGCAAAACCCACCGGCACTTCCACAAGAGTTCCTTCGTGAAGTTCTGTCTCGACAAACTGGCGTACCACCCCGGCGATACCAAGACCAATAACAGCGAACTGTATCAGAAGATCCATGGATGTGACCTCCAGAATGTGATTCAGTTCGATCCGGTGCTCTTTTAACCGGGCATCAATGGTCTGACGTGTAATATTTTTCTCATCCAGCATCATAAATGTGGCTGTCTGATAAAGAGAACCGCCGGAATAAAGCTCCTGTTGATTTTTTAGATACTGTTTTGTGGCAACAAAAGTGTCGTTAATGTGGAGCAGCGGATAAAAATAGTAGCCCTGAAGCTTACCGGGCCGTCCGATCAGCCCAAGATCCAGCTTATCCTCATCGAGAAGCTGAAGCGTCTGATAAGTAGACTGGCAGGAAATATTGACGCGGACCTGGGGATGAGAGGATATATAAGGCTTCAGGTAGGAAAGAAGCACATATCTGCAAAGTGTGGAGCTGGTGCCTAGACGAAGATGAGGAACAGAATGAGAGCGGCTGTGCAGAAGAAGTTCTTCACCTTCAGATATAAGAGAAAAAGCGCCTTTAAGCTTCTGAAAAAGAAGCTCTCCCGCAGGAGTCAGGATGACGCCTCTGGAGTTTCTTTTAAAAAGGGAAACATTCAGACTGGCTTCCAGTTTCTGAACAGCTCTGCTGACAGCAGGCTGGCTGATAAAAAGCTCTTTGGCAGCTTTTGAGATATTTCCCGTTTTTCCCACAACATAAAAAACATGATATAAAGACAGATTTTCCTGCATAAAGTCCTCCGCGATAAAACAGCATTTTGCATTTTAATAAAGAAATATTGATCCAGCATGATGAAATACAATCGTATCCATTAGATATAACTATAAAACATAATAAATATGATTAATATGTATTAGTATTATATCAGAAAATGTGATATACTGACAACAGTGAAAGAAAAATTATATTTATGCAGGAAATCCTGCTGTATTTTAAACTGCCCCAACAGAAACGGCAGTAAAAGAATATAGCGTTAGTATCCCCTTGCATATTAACGCTATGGAGAAATAAGGAGGAAATCGACCATGGGAATGACAATGACGCAGAAAATCCTGGCAGCACATGCTGGCCTGGATCATGTGGAGGCTGGACAGTTGATCGAGGCGGACCTGGATCTGGTTCTTGGAAATGACATCACTTCTCCAGTGGCAATTCATGAAATGGATAAAATGACAGTAAAATCTGTTTTTGACAAAGACAAGATCGCTCTGGTAATGGATCATTTTATCCCAAATAAAGATATCAAATCTGCAGAGCACTGCAAATGTGTAAGAGAATTTGCCTGCCGTCACGATATCACCAATTATTTTGACGTAGGGGAAATGGGAATTGAACATGCCCTTCTGCCGGAAAAAGGTCTGACGGTAGCAGGAGACGTGATCATCGGCGCAGATTCTCATACCTGTACTTATGGCGCCCTGGGAGCATTCTCCACCGGCGTGGGAAGCACCGATATGGCTGCGGGAATGGCGACAGGAAAGGCATGGTTCAAGGTTCCGGGAGCCATCAAGTTTAATATTGTGGGCAAACCGAAAAAATGGGTCAGCGGCAAAGACGTGATCCTTCATATCATCGGCATGATCGGTGTGGACGGCGCGCTTTATAAATCCATGGAATTTGTCGGTGAAGGAATTAAAAACCTTACGATGGACGACCGCTTCACGATTGCTAATATGGCCATTGAGGCAGGCGGAAAAAATGGAATCTTCCCTGTTGACGAGCTGACAGAAGCTTATATGAAGGAACATTCCAAACGACCCTATAAGGTTTACGAAGCAGATGAGGATGCGGTTTATGACGCGGAGTATACGATTGATCTCAGCACTTTGGAACCCACTGTCGCCTTTCCGCATCTTCCGGAAAACACAAGAACGATCAGTGAGATCAAAGAAGATATCGCGGTAGATCAGTCAGTGATCGGTTCCTGTACAAACGGACGGATCGACGATCTGAGAATTGCGGCGGAAGTCATGAAGGGACGCAAAGTACACAAAGGAGTGCGCTGTATCGTGATCCCTGCTACACAGGCAGTTTATCTTCAGGCCATGGAAGAAGGACTTCTGAAAATCTTTATTGAGGCGGGAGCTGTTGTCAGCACGCCTACCTGCGGCCCATGTCTGGGAGGATATATGGGAATCCTGGCTGCCGGCGAGAGATGTATTTCCACTACCAACCGTAACTTTGTGGGAAGAATGGGACATGTGGATTCAGAAGTTTACCTTGCAAGTCCGGCAGTTGCGGCTGCCAGCGCAGTAACTGGAAAAATTTCCGCACCGGAAGAACTGGGATTATAAGGAGGAGAAGATTTATGCAGGCAAAAGGCAGAGTATTCAAATATGGAGACAATGTGGACACGGATGTGATCATTCCTGCCCGTTATCTGAATTCCTCAGACCCGGCAGAACTGGCCACTCATTGTATGGAAGACATTGACAAAGAGTTTGTCCATAAGGTAAACAAAGGAGATATCATCGTGGCGGATAAGAATTTTGGCTGCGGCTCTTCAAGAGAACATGCGCCTATCGCTATCAAAGCGGCAGGAGTGAGCTGTGTGATCGCGGAAACCTTTGCAAGGATCTTCTATCGAAATGCCATCAACATCGGCCTTCCCATTATTGAATGTCCAGAGGCAAGCAAAGGCATTGAGGACGGCGACGAGGTGGAAGTGGACTTTGACACCGGAATGATCTATAACCGCACAAAAGGAACAGAATTTAAGGGTCAGGCTTTTCCGGAATTTATGCAGAAAATTATTCAGGCAGGCGGCCTGGTGAACTATATCAACAGTAAAAACTGAAATATGACAGGGAGCAGTTACCGTTCGAAGAATCCGGCGGTGGCTGCTCCCTGTGTTGTTATAAAGACGGACGGATATGTGTGCCGGCCCTGTACTCTCCCGGCGTAATCCCCATTATTTTTTTAAATACCTTTACATAATAGCTCAGGCTCTCAAAACCGTTTTGGAGAGCGGTATCGGAAATACTGTATTTCCGGTTTTCCAGCATAGGGAGAGACTGCTCTACCCGGAAGGCGTTTACATATTCTGTGAAAGAACGTCCGAACTGCTTTTTGAAATACCGGCTGAAATATTTCGGCGAGAGATGCATGGCGGACGCGATATCATTCAGAAGGATTTTTTCCTGGTAATGTTCCTGGATATAGGAAAGGATATCTTTGATCTGTGCAATCTGCTCCCGGGATATTTTGGAGGAGCGTTCCGATTCCGCTATAAAGAGATTGTCTTTGTACATTGTCATGATCATGGAAAGGAGAGCCAGTTTTGTCTCAAATTGATAACAGGCGCGGCGGCGTTCATTCAGAGAAAGCACATTTTCCAAAGTACAGCGGAGGGCGGGAAAGGAAACTTCCGCCTTTTCCAGTTTTTCAGGAAACTTTATTTTTCCGGAGAGAAGAGGCCCCAGGTAATGGCTCTGCACATAGTCGTACATCTGAAATGATAAAAAGGAGGGATCAAACACAATGGCGTTGTAGAGTGTGTTTTTTCCCGGCTGCGCGTACATTGTATGGAGAAGACCGCTGTTGACGAAAAAAATATCTCCCGGTCTGCCTGTGTATTCCCGTCCCTCTATAGTCACGATCAGTTCTCCGCCCTCTACCATCAGAATTTCCAGTTCAGGATGCCAGTGGTAGGAGACGCAGAGCTGAGGGAGATTTTTTGAGGAAAGATCGAAATGAAACCGGTAGGTCTCCAGGGGATAAAGATAACCGCCCCGCTCGGTCTGTTCTCTGTACTGTATTTTTTGATTTTTCATAGAGAAGATACTCCTTTCCAAAGTCCTTTCGATGTGCCTGCCAGAAATCAGCCTGCAAAAAAGTATGTTTAAAAAGTAGAAATTTTACAAAAACATATAGAAAAAATAAAAGACAAATCACTCATATGACACTATAATACAATTATGTTTTGGAAAATACAAGTGTGGACACACACGACAAGGAAAAACATACAGAGAAATGAAATCAGACTGGAGTGTAAAACATGAAAAAACAGTGGTGGCATGACAAGGTGGCATATCAGATTTATCCAAAAAGCTTTTATGATTCCAACGGAGACGGGATCGGTGATCTGCCGGGGATTATTTCAAAACTGGACTATTTGAAGGATTTGGGAGTGGATATTTTATGGCTGTCTCCTATTTATAAATCGCCTCTTGCGGACGAGGGATACGACATTGCGGATTATTACAGCATAGATCCCAGATTCGGTACGATGGAGGATATGGAGCGTCTGATCGCGGAGGCAAAGAAGCGGGATATGTATATCCTTATGGATCTGGTTGTAAATCACTGCTCAGACGAGCATGAGTGGTTCCGTAAAGCTGTTCAGGATCCGGACGGAAAATACGGAAACTTTTTTTACATTGAAGACAGAGAGGAAGGAAAGCTTCCCTGCAACTGGCGGAGCTATTTCGGCGGTCCTGTGTGGGAGCCGCTTCCGGGACGGCCGGATAAGCAGTATCTTCATGTGTTTCATAAAAAGCAGCCGGATCTCAACTGGGAAAATCCGGAAGTGCGCCGGGAGGTATATAAAAATATTAACTGGTGGCTTGACAAAGGTCTTGGAGGCTTCCGTATCGACGCGATCATCAATATTAAGAAAAAGCTTCCGTTCTGCGATTATCCCGCAGACAGAGAGGACGGTCTTTCCTGTATAGACAATATGCTGGCGGAAGCCAAGGGAGTTGGAGAATTTCTGGGAGAAATGGCAAGAGAGACTTTCCGTCCTCATAATGCCTTTACAGTAGGCGAGGTATTCAATGAGAAAAAAGAAGAAATCAAAGACTTTATCGGAGAAAACGGATATTTTTCCACAATGTTTGATTTCGCGGAAACCGTTTACGGAAAAAGTCCGAAAGGCTGGTATGACAGCAGCGCCTTTCTGACTCCGGAGGAATATAAGTCGTGTATTTTTGCCGCCCAGGAAAAGATCGGCGATGTAGGTATGATATCAAATATTATTGAAAACCACGACGAGCCCAGAGGAGTCAGCCACTATATCCTTCCGGAAGATCTCTGCGACGAATCAAAAAAGCTTCTGGCGGGAGTGTATTTTATGTTGAGAGGTCTGCCCTTTATTTACCAGGGCCAGGAGATCGGCATGGAAAACACGGTATTCCAAAGTATTGAGGACGTGGACGACGTAAGCACGCTGGACGAATACCGGGTGGCTCTTAACGCGGGGCTGGGAGAAGAGGAAGCGCTGAAGAAAGTGGCCGCGTTTTCCAGAGACAACGCCCGTACTCCTATGCAGTGGAACACCGGTAAAAACGCCGGATTCACAGAAGGGACGCCCTGGCTCAGAACAAATCCAAACTACCTGCGGATCAATGTGGAAGCACAGGAAAAGGATGAGAATTCTGTACTTGCTTTTTATAAGAAGCTGATCGCTCTGAGAAAGTCAGAGGAATATAAAGAGACTGTAGTATATGGAAAGCTGGTTCCTTTTATGGAACAGGAAAAAAATCTCATCGGTTTTACCCGGGAAGGAGACAAAAAGCTTCTTGTTCTGGCAAACTTTCAGAAGGAGCCAAGGCAGGTAGCTCTTCCGTCAGAGATGGAAAAGCTACTGCTGAATAATCTGAAAGATCTGGATCTTAAGGATGGAAAAATAAATATGGGGGCGTATCAGTTTATAGTGCTGGAGCTCAGATAAGCATAAGACCCTGCTGCCTTTTATAGAAACAAGGCGGCGGGGCGCTTTTATATATTCACTTGTTTTTTATGTCAGCGGGATTTATAATGAAAGCATAAAAAAGAGAATAGGAAGGTGATCCGTGAAAAAAGTACAGGAATATTTCCTTTATTTTATGTTGTATTCCTTCATAGGCTGGTGCTATGAAGTATTTCTTGAGGTTGTGGTGTACCGATGGGGATTTTCCAACAGAGGCGTTCTTTTCGGCCCGTACTGTGTAGTGTATGGATTTGGAGCTTTGATCTTGATGGCTTCACTGAACTGGCTGAAGAAAAGGAAAATTTATGTTGGAAGGATAAGTATCACTCCGGTACTTGTATTTGCAGGAATTGTAGCGATTACCACTTTAGTGGAACTTGCTGCAAGCTATATCATGGAATTTACCCAGGGAGAATGGATGTGGGACTACACAAGATTTTCATTCAATTTTCAGGGCAGGATAGCCTTGAATCCCAGCATCCGTTTTGGAATCGGAGGAATGGTGATCCTTTATCTGCTGCAGCCGCTTTTTGAAAAAGGAGTCAGAAGGCTTCCGGATAAGGTTCGGACAGTTCTGGCTGTGATTCTGGCAGTGATCCTGGCTGCTGACGTTATCCGGCTTCTGGCGGCGTAAGATTTTCCGTTACTGTTTACTGGTATATGCAGGCTGTCTTTAAAGGAGGAAAAATGTACAAAGTTTTCGGACGAAGAGAAAGAGGTCAGTATTATAACAGAGAAGGGGCATATCTCATTGCATTTTCAGGAAACCGTACGGCAGTGGTCCGTACGCCGAGAGGATATTTCCTTCTGGGAGGAGGGATCCAGGGCAATGAGAGCGATGAGGAATGTATTAAAAGAGAATGTCTTGAGGAATGCGGCTATACCTGTACGCCTGTTCTTCTGGTCGCGGGCGCGGAGACGTACTGCGTACATGAGAAGAAAGGGCTGTTTCATCCGATCCAGAGATATTATTATGGAACACTGAACGACAAGGTACAGTGTCCGGTAGAAAAGGATCATGAATTTCTGTGGGTGGACTATGACGAGATTCGGGGAAAGATGTACTCTGAAATGCAGAACTGGGCCCTGGAGCAATGCAGAAATATGGAGTTGGAAGGCAGACTTGATCTGAAAGCAAAAAAATAAAACTACAAAAGGTACCGAAAAGAAGAAAGGGGACATCCTGAGCCGGATATCCCTTTCTTTTTTTGATATAAGCCGTTCAGTCCTCCGTACGGACAAACTGGCTGTTGTAAAGGTGCTCGTAAAAGCCGCCTTTTTTCATAAGCTCTTCATGATTTCCCTGTTCAATGATGTTTCCGTCCTTCATAACCAGGATTTCGTCAGCGTTTCTGATCGTAGAGAGACGGTGTGCCACAATAAAGCTGGTGCGTCCCTTCATCATCTGGTCGAATGCCTTCTGAATCATCATTTCCGTCCTTGTATCAATGCTTGAAGTAGCTTCGTCCAGGATCAGCATAGGCGGCAGACAGAGCATTACCCGGGTAATGCACAGAAGCTGCTTCTGGCCCTGGCTGAGACTGTCTTCGCGAAGCTGTGTGTCCAGACCCTCGGGAAGACGGCGGATAAATTCCCAACTGTGAGATTTCTTTGCGGCTTCTATGATTTCGCTGTCTGAAGCCTCCGGTCTGCCGATACAGATATTTTCCCGAACGGTTCCGCTTTTGATCCAGGTATCCTGAAGGACCATCCCGAAACATTTTCGCAGGGCATGGCGGGAAAGCTCCTGTACCGGACGGCCGTCTATGGAGATCGTTCCGCTGTTTACATCATAAAAACGCATCAGAAGATTGATAAACGTTGTTTTTCCGCAGCCGGTAGGCCCTACAATGGCGATCCGTTTTCCGGGAGCCGCGTGAAGCGTAAAATGAGTGATCAGTTTCCTGTCAGGAGTGTAACTGAAGGAAACATCCCGGATATCCACTTCTCCCTTTACATCTTCAATCCTTCCGGAAGCTTCCGGACTTTCAGGCTCTTCTTCCAGAAGAGCGAATATCCTGGAGGCGCAGGCCAGAGCGTTCTGAAGCTCTGTTACTACGGAGCTTATGTCGTTAAATGGCTTCATATACTGGTTCGCGTAAGCAAGAAGCACAGAGAGACCGCCTACGGTAAGATGTCCTCCGGGGATCAGGAAGGCGCCTGTAAGGGCCACCGCCGCATAGATCACATTGTTTACAAAACGGGTGGAGGGATTGGTCAGGCTGCTGAAAAAGACAGCTTTCTGACTGTATTCCTTTAATTCCTGGTTTACCTGAGCAAAGCGCCGGGAAGATTTTTCCTCGTATCCAAATGCCTGCACCACTTTCTGGTTTCCGATCATTTCCTCGATCAGAGCGGTCTGCCGTCCCCTGGCCTCGCTTTGCTTTTGGAACATCTGGAAGGAATGGGAGGAAATAAACTTTGCCACAAAGAAGCTTAAGGGTGTCAGCACGATCACAAGCAGGGTGATCCATACATTCTTCGACAGCATGAAGATCAGCGTACCGATGATGGTAACGATGCCGGAAAAAAGCTGGGTAAAGCCCAGAAGAAGCCCGTCTGAGAGAATATCTGTGTCTGCGATCACACGGCTGATGATATCGCCGGTACTGTGACGGTCCAGATAGGAAAGAGGCAGCACCTGTATGTGGCGGATGGCTTTGCTGCGGATATCCTGTACAGTACGGTAAGTCATACGGTTGTTGATCATATTCATGATCCAGGTAGCGGCGCCGGACAGCAGCACCATAATCAGGATCCTTGAGAGATAATACCACATGCGGGAGAAGTTTACCTGCCCCTGGGCGACAATCTCATCAATGGCGTCCCCGAACAGAAACGGCACGTAAAGCTGGAGGACAACGGAAACCGCGGCCAGAAGAATACTGAGAGCCATAAGAAGCCGGTATTTTCCGATAAAGCGGAGAACCTTCCAAAGAATCTCGCTGCTTCCGGCGCCGGATTTTTTACTGCCTGTATTCATGAAAGCACCTCCTTCACACCGGCCGGGGACAGGACGTCCTCCGGAGAAATTTTCCGATGTTCTTCTTCATATTTTCTGCATTCCTCAGGGAACTGGGAAAAATAGATTTCCCGGTAAGCGCTGCAGGAGGCCAGCAGGGAGTCGTGTGTTCCGGTTCCCACAAGCATTCCGTCGTCCAGAACAAGAATCTGGTCGGCCTGCCGGATGCTGGCAGCCCGCTGGGATACAAGAAAAGTAGTCATTTGTCCCTTTAAACGGCTAAGTGCCTTTCTGAGAGCGGCGTCTGTGGCGAAGTCCAGCGCGCTGGCGCTGTCGTCCAGGATCAGAAATTCCGGCTTTTTTACAAGAGCCCGGGCAATGGTAAGGCGCTGTCTCTGTCCGCCGGACAGATTTTTTCCGTTCTGTTCAAGGGCAAAATCCAGCTTCCCTTCTTTTCCTTCTACGATCTCACGGGCCTGGGCGATGGTAAGCGCTTCCCAGATTTCCTTATCTCCGGCGTCTTCCCGGCCCCATTTCATATTATCCCGTATGCTCCCTTTAAAAAGGGCGGCCTTCTGCGGGACAACTCCGATCTTGGAACGGAGCTCCTGACGGGTGTAATCTTTGATGTCTTTTCCGTCCAGGAGCACCTGGCCTGAAGTGGCGTCATAAAAACGGGCGATGAGATTGACAAGAGTCGTTTTTCCGCTGCCTGTTCCGCCGATAATACCTACAGTCTGTCCTTTTTCTACGGAAAAGCTGATATCGGACAGGCTGGGAGCTCCTGTGCCCGGATAGGAAAAAGTAACGTTTTGAAACTGAACGGCGCTGCCTTTTAAGCCGCGTCCGGAGGTTTCGGAGGCGTATTTCATGCTGGAATTCACATGAAGGACGCCCGCCACACGGCCGGCGCAGGCCGCCGCTTTATTTAAAGTGATGATCAGAGAGGCGAGCTTGATCAATTCAATGATCATCTGAGCCATGTAGTTGTAGAGAGCAACTGCTTCGCCCTGCTGCATATTTCCAAGATTGACCTGCAGACCTGCAGTATGGATGAGGATCACAGTAGCGATATTGATCAGTACATAAGTGACCGGGTTCAGAAGAGCGGAAAGCTTTCCTACAAATTCGTTGAGCTTTGTCAGCTCCTGATTGCTGATATCAAATTCTTTTACAGATTCCTGTTCCCGGCAGAACGCGCGGATCACCCGGACTCCGGTAAGATTTTCCCTGGTAAGCCTGGTCACGGCGTCCAGTCTTCCCTGTACTTTCCGGAAGAGAGGAATGCTGAGATACATGATCACAAAAACCACCAGAAAAAGAACCGGTATCGCGGCGGCGAAGATCAGGGCGCATCGTACATTGATGGTGAAAGCCATGACCATGGAGCCGATCACGATAAAAGGACTGCGGAGAAGAAGCCGGAGTCCCATGTTCAGGCCGTTCTGCACCTGATTGATATCGTCGGTGAGACGGGTGATCAGGGTATCCGTTCCCAGAGTATCCAGTTCTGAGTAAGAAAGCCCCTGAATGTGGTCGTACATCGCCTGACGGAGTTCTGCAGCAAAGCCTGCGCTTGCTTTTGCGGCAAAGAACTGGGCGGTAATGCTCACAGTCAGACCGGCGGCGGCCATAAGTATCAGAAGAAAGAAATTCCGGACAATGAAGCCATGGTCGTTCCTGGCGATGCCTGTATCGATGATACGGGCAACTACGAGGGGAACAAGAAGATCGAACACGACTTCCAGAAACTTAAAGAAAGGCGCCAGAATACTTTCCTTTTTGTAGTTCTTCAGAAAAGGCGCGAGAGTACGCATATTCTTTTTTCCTCCGTTTCTTTTGAATTGACATTTTCTATTATATTCCTGTACAATATGATATGTATAATATTGTTTTTGATGCAGAATAATATAAAATTTATATGATACTGAGAGAAAGAATGAAGAAGAGATGGAAATCAGGCAGTTGGAATATTTCAGGGAAATAGCGGCCACCGGGAGCATTAACGAGGCGGCAAGGAGATTGAATATGTCCCAGCCTCCGCTGAGTTATCAGATGAAGCAGTTGGAGGCGGAGCTTCATGTAAAGCTGTTTGAGAGAAAAAGAACAGGAGTGACGCTGACAAAAGCCGGGCAGCTTCTCTATGAGCGTACAGAAAATCTTCTGGCTTTTGTGCGATCTACAGAGAACGAAGTGGCAAAAGCAGGAAAAAAGCAGGTCCTCCGTATCGGGATCACGCCGACTACGGTCAGTACGATCATGCCGTGTATCGCCGCCTTTTCCAGAGAAAATCCTGACGTGAATTACGAGGTGCGCGACGCGATCACTTTTACCCTGTTTAATTATCTTATGGAAGGGATCATTGATATTTCAGTGGTCCGTACGCCTATCAATCTGACAAATGTGGAATATCTGGAACTGGGCAGAGAACCGATGATCGCAGTTTTTCCTCCGCTGGAGGAGAATAGGGAAGAGAAAAAGGTTCTTCTTCTGGAAGATCTGACAGGCAGGCCGCTGATCCTTTACCGGAGATATGAAAAATTTATTATGGAAGCTTTTTCCCGAAGAAATCTGACCCCGGATATTTTCTGTGTCTGTGATGATCCCAGAGACGCTATGCTCTGGGTAAAAGAGGGACTGGCTGCAGCAGTTTTTCCGGAATCCATGAGCGGCATGTGCGGCAGTCTGGGAATCCGCTGCCTGGAAGAAAAATCCTTGGAAACAAAGATTCTTTTGATCTGGAAAAAGGGAAAGCATCTTTCAGAACCTGTACAGAAGTTTCTTGAGGTCTGTAAAAAATGAAAAAAACGAATCGTATTGAGACGCATTAAGAAAAGGAGAAATATATGAGAAGGGAAGTTACTCTGGAGGAAATTTCAGACGGGAGATTATATGAAGCCAACGATATGGTCAAAGCGGACTGTCAGGGCTGTTCAGGCTGCTGCGAGTGCTGCAGAGGGATGGGAGATTCCGTTATTCTGGATCCCTATGACGTATGGCAGCTGAGCCGCGGCCTTAAGAAAAGCCCGGAGGAACTACTGGCAGGAGAACTGGAACTGGGCGTGTCGGACGGCAATATCCTTCCTCATCTTGCGATGAGAGGGCCAAAGGAAAGCTGCGTATTTCTGGATCAGGAGGGGCGCTGCGCAGTCCATGAATTCCGTCCCGGATTCTGCCGCCTGTTTCCGTTGGGAAGATATTACATAGAGGACGGATTCAGGTATATCCTGCAGATCCATGAGTGCGTCAACAAAAACCGCACAAAGATCAAAGTGAAAAAGTGGATCGATATTCCGGATCTGAAGCGCTATGAGAAATTTGTCTTTGACTGGCATGAATTTCTTTTGAAGGTGCAGGAGATTTTTTACCGGGCAGAGGATCCGTCTCTGGAAAAAAATCTGAATCTGTATGTACTGGGGCGGTTTTACCGGAAGCCCTATGAGGAGGGAAGAGATTTTTACAGCCAGTTTTATGAAAGACTGAAGGAAGCGGAGGAAATCCTTTCCCTTGAACTGTGACAGCCGGACTCCGTCTGTGATCCTGTTAAAAAAATTGGATCTCAGGCGGATTTTTTCATGCAAAAAAACGGTTGACACAAAAAAAATCATTTATTATAATATGCAAAGTTAGGAGGCTAACTATAAATAAAAGAGGTGCGGATGATGCAGGATCATGATACGAAATGCGGAAACATGCAGACGGGCACGCTGATCCATATGCTTTCCAATCTGATGAAGAGGAATGATTCTTCAGCAGGCATAAGCGGAGCAGGGGAGCTTACCGTTACGCAGAAGCATGTGCTGAAGTTTATTCTTCTGGCGTCGCTCCACAGGGATGTATATCAGAAGGATGTGGAGGAGGAGTTTCAGATTCGGAAATCCACGGTAACGGGAATCCTTAAGCTGATGGAAAAAAACGGCTTTATCAGAAGAGAAAGCGCACAGCAGGACGCGAGACTGAAAAAGCTTGTGCCCACAGAAAAAGCGGAAGCGCTGAGACCTAGTATTTTAGAGCATATCCGGAGAACGGAAACACACCTGACAGAGGGGATCCCTCCGGAGGAACTAAAAATCTGCAGAAAAGTAATGTGCCGGATGCTGTATAATCTTGCGGAAAAAAACAGGGAGAATGAGGAGGTAGACCAAAAAGATGAATAAGACACTTTTAAGATCAGTCCGGGAATACAAAAAACAGTCTGTACTGGCTCCGATCTTTGTAATCCTTGAGGTCTTGATGGAAGTCCTGATTCCTATGGAAATGGCGAAGATCATTGATATCGGTATTTCCGGAGGGGATCTCGGATATATCGTGCAGAGGGGCGTGATCCTTGTGATCATGGCCATGCTTGCGCTGTTTTTCGGAATGCAGGCCGGAAACATGGCGGCAGTTGCCGGGGCCGGATACGCGAAAAACCTGAGACATGATATTTTTTATAAAATACAGGAATTTTCTTTTAAAAACATCGATCACTTTTCCACTTCAGGACTTGTGACACGTATGACTACAGACATCACCAACGTACAGATGGCGTATATG
>DWVA01000092.1 GCA_019120475.1 Candidatus Blautia intestinipullorum
CAACGCCGGGCGCTGTGCGGAGCTGAGCCGGGAAAAAGAAGCGATTCAGAAAGAGCTGGAAGAATTATATGAAAAATGGGAGGCTCTCGCATAAAGCGGGAACCTCCTCCTTTTTTCCTTAATCAAGCAGGTCTTCCAGAGTCTCTCTCACCGCCATGATAAAGCCATGGCTGGAAAGCACCTTCGGATGCTTCAGACTGGTGATCACCGCAAGATCCTTTGTCATTTTTCCTGACTCGATAGTGGCGATCGTCGCCTTTTCCAGTTTATCGGCAAAATCGGAAAGAGCCTTGTTTCCGTCCAGCTCGCCGCGTTTCCGGAGAGCGCCTGTCCATGCGAAAATCGTTGCCACAGAGTTGGTGGAAGTTTCCTTTCCTTCCAGATGGCGGTAGTAATGTCTCTGGACTGTTCCATGAGCAGCTTCGTACTCATAGTAGCCTTTGGGGGAGACAAGAACCGAGGTCATCATGGCGAGAGAGCCGAAAGCGGAAGAAACCATATCGCTCATCACGTCTCCGTCATAATTCTTGCACGCCCAGATAAAGCCGCCTTCTGCTTTCATAACTCTGGCTACAATATCGTCGATCAGGCTGTAAAAATACGTCAGCCCCGCAGCGTCAAACTTCTCCTGGAATTCCTCCTCATAAATTCTCTGGAAGATTTCCTTGAATTTCCCGTCGTAAGTCTTGGAAATCGTATCTTTTGCTCCGAACCACAGATCCTGTTTTGTGTCCAGCGCATAATTGAAACAGCTTCTTGCGAAGCTTTCTACAGACGCTTCCATATTGTGCATTCCCATTACTACGCCGGGAGCGGCAAACTCCTGGATCAGCGCTCTTTTTTCTTCGCCGTCCTCAGAAGTGTAGACAAGCTCTGCCTTTCCCGGTTTGTCTACATAAAGCTCTGTGTTTTTATAGATGTCTCCGTAGGCATGACGGGCGATCGTGATGGGCTTTGTCCAGTTGCGGACGCAGGGTTCTATTCCTTTTACCACAATAGGAGTACGGAATACCGTTCCATCCAGAATCGCACGGATCGTACCGTTGGGGCTCTTGTACATCTTTTTCAGATCGTATTCCTCCATCCGGGCATGATTCGGCGTTATGGTGGCGCATTTTACAGCCACGCCGTATTTTTTTGTTGCCTCCGCCGCGTCAATCGTTACCTGGTCTTCTGTCTCATTGCGGTGGACCAGTCCCAGATCATAATACTCTGTATTCAGATCGATAAAAGGAAGCAGAAGTTCCTCCTTGATCATTTTCCAGAGGATTCTTGTCATCTCATCGCCGTCCATTTCTACAAGGGGCGTTGTCATTTGAATTTTTTCCATGTGTGTTCTCCTTTCCTCTGTCTGTCGATGTTATCAGCGTCAGCGTACCGGGGAACGGTAGGGCCGCCCCGTATACACTAACGCTATTGTAATCGAAAACTCTTTAATCGTCAATGGAAATGAGACTCCCCTGCCGCCGCAGCCTTAAAGTTTCATAAACTTTCTGAGGTTAAATTTCCCCCATCCCTGCTGATTTCTCGGAAGCCCCATATCGTCTGCGCTTTCTTTCAGCATCATTTTGATCTCCACATTCGTCAGCTGCGGATTCTTTTCCAGCATCAGGGCAGCCGCCCCTGAAATAAGCGGCGTAGACATGGATGTACCGCTTTTTATCCCGTAAAAACGGCTTCCTCCGGCGGCGCAGGAAGTCACCCTGCTTCCCGGAGCCACCAGATCCGGTTTGCAGACACATTCAAAAGTAGGGCCTCTTCCCGATACTGCAGAACTTCCGGACAGCATATCGCTGGATCCTACTGTAATCACCTTTTTGCTGCATCCCGGGGCGGTGACGCTTCCCGGCTTTGGCCCCTGGTTTCCGGCAGCCGCCACCACCACCAGCCCTTCATCCCAGAGCTTTTCCACTCCCTTGATCAGCACGTCCTGATCGTTTTTTGTGCGGTAGGTGGTTCCTACGGAAATATTGACAATACGGATCCTGTACCTGTTTCTGTTTTCCAGGATCCACTGAAACGCCTGGAGCACATTTTCCCTGCTGCCATTTCCGTTGCCATCCAGCACCTTCAGGGACGTGATCCCGCAGCCCGGAGCTACACCTTTATATCTTCCCATGGAGGCGGTTCCGTCTCCTGCCAGGATCCCGGCCACATGAGTTCCGTGTCCATTGTCATCGTAAGGTCTGCATTTATATGAAACGAAATCAGCAAATGCCCATATCCGGTTTTTAAAATCTATGTGAGGATAAATTCCCGTATCCAGAAGAGCAACTCCTACGCCCTTCCCGGTATAAGACAACTGTTCCATGAATATACTCCAAAAAAGAGGTTTTATTTTAATGTATTCGCAAAGCTGCCTGATTGCGAATTCTGATCTTTGTATAAATTTTCATGGATTTGCCAATACTGAAAGATATCAACAGAAAAGGAGGGTTTTGTATGATCCTGTTTCTTTTGCTCTTTTTCACACTTCAGTCTTTTGTATTGTTCTGCTGTCTGGCAGCCGGAAACGATCCTGCGTCTCAGGCAATCTCTGATGAAGAACAAATGGAATATATACGCAGCTGGATGAAGCAGCACAAAAGCAGTTAATATTTCAGCCTGTTGATCTGTCTTCTCTTGAGATCAAGAGAAGAATGTACATAATAATTTAACGTAATACTTATATTCGCATGTCCGAGGATTTCACTCAATGTCTTGATATCCATTCCGATCTCCACGCACCGGGATGCAAAAGTATGTCTGAGGACATGAAAATTCACCGCCCGTATCCCGGCGGTGCGCAGGACTTTTTTAAAAAAATACTGGTAATTGCGGGGCTCTATCCCCCGTTTTGAATTTGTAAGAAAATAACAGTCGTTTCCTGTACCGCAGTACAGATTCCGGATCAAAGGGTAGATAGACGCCGGAATAGGGATGATTCTTTCTGAGGAAAACGACTTGGGATGATCTGTGATCACTGCCGTCTTCCGGTCATGGACTTTCCCGTCTTCAGGAATCGTGATCCTCTGTGTGGTATGTGTAATGGACAGTATGCGGCGGTTCAGATCAATGTCTTCCCATTTCAGCGCGCAGACCTCTCCCAGACGGATTCCTGTATAGAGACAGAGAAGAATGCCTGCGCAGCGGGGCGTATTCTGATTCTCCCTGAGATATTTCTCTATTTTTTTTAATTCCGCCCCTTTCAGCACATCTTTACTTTTCGCCGTTACTTTCGGAAGGACGATATTTCCCACAAGACCGCTCATCTGATATTCTTTTTCTCCGTACCTTATGATGGATTTGAGGATTGTGCATATGTCTCTCACCGTCTTCGCGCTCATTCCTCCATGTTCCTTTTCCGTCTGGTCTTTTTCAATGGCCTGCTCTCTTCCCAGCTTTGCTCCCGCATAATCGTTGAGCATGGAAGAATTTACTCTGCACAGAGGGATCTGTCCCAGTTCCGGAAGAATATGTTTTCTGACCACGGAATCATACTTTGCATAAGTAGACTGTTTTACAATTAATCTTTTCATGTTCAGCCATTCTTTGCAGATCTGTTCGATTGTAACCTTTGATGCGTCCATAAATTTTCTCCTTTTCCAGAATATTTTTTGTTACAATCTGTATTATAAAATTTTTCCCGGTCTTAAGAGAAAAAGCCTGACAGACTCCAAAAGGGCGTCTGCCAGGCTTTTTTAGCACATTATAAAAATTATGTGGTTGTCAAACTGCTCCATCGTTTTTCAGGACAGCCAGAACTGTCTTCAAAAGGATCTTAATATCAAGTCCGATGGACCAGTGTTCTATGTATTCCGTATCAAGACGGACGACTTCCTCAAAATCAGTAATATCGCTGCGCCCGCTTACCTGCCACATGCCGGTGATTCCCGGCTTTGTCGCCATACGGATCCTGTGATGAAGCTCATATTTCTCCCACTCATCCACTGTGGGAGGCCTTGTTCCTACAAGGCTCATATCCCCTTTCAGAACATTCCAGAACTGCGGAAATTCGTCAAGGGATGTTTTCCGGATAAAGTTGCCGATTCCTTTCGGCTTTCCGTCTTTTCCCCTCTTTTCACTGCCGATAATGCGGGGATCATAGTCCATTTTAAACATCAGACCATTCATCTTATTGTTTTTCATCAGCTCGGCTTTTCTTTCCTCCGCATCCATATACATGCTCCGGAATTTGTATATCTTAAATTTCTTTCCGTTCTGCCCGATACGGACCTGGGAAAAAAAGATAGGCCCCGGAGATTTCAGATAGATCATCGGGCCGATAATAATGATCAGAAACAGCGTGATTATACAGCCTACAAAGCCTCCTGCCAGATCCATCAGCCGCTTATAAAGCATCTGCTTTGGGGAAGCCATGTTAATGCTTGACGTAACTACTGTATATTCTCCGATCCGTTCCACATGCTTTTTGCCGCTCATAGGGCGCTCTACCGCGTCCAGACTCAAATGAACGGTCAATCCCATCACAACAAGATCGTCGATCAGTCTGCTGGGATACGGTTCGGATTCACTGAGTTTTATAAAGACTTCATCTACCCATTCATGGCAGAGATAATCTTTTACGTTATTGACATCCCCTACTACAGGGATTCCTTCGATAGAGTCTCCTGTCAGATCTGTGTCAAGCAGGGCAATGCCTGTAATAAAAAAATCCTGAACCGACCCCGCCAGAAGCCTGTGCAACGTTTCTTTGATATCTGAAGAGGACCCCACCACGACCATTGCACGCTTGCCTTCAATGCCGTTTTTATTCAGAATCCTCCATTTCCGGATGATCCGGCACAAGTAATCAATTATCAGATACAGCGCCGCCGTGGTAAAAAAGGCCATTCTCGAATACAAAGCCGCCTGCTGCGTTACAAACAGGTACGTCATGGCAAGAAACATCACAAGAATCACATGTTTTACCGTCTTTGTCAGTTCAACATAATAGCCTCTATTTATAATCCCCTGATAAGGCTGGCAGAAAAAAACTACGACGATTTGACAAAGCACGAAAACAAACGCTTCGCTCCGATACAGAGAATCTCCATAAGGATTTCCCAGACCGATTCTGGCAAAATACGCAATAATAAAGGCTGCCTGCAGACTGATAATGTCCAGAAGGATAAAATCCCAGTGCTTCAGCCATCCCTGAGGTGATTTTCTATACATCTTTCTATCTAACTCCAATTGACGTTTTCTTACATTATAAAATGATTTATATTGTAAGTCAATTCACACCTTCTGTTGTTTGCGAACAAAAACAACCCGATTTTGACTTTTTTCAAAGACAGGCCAGCAGATAAGGGATATCCGTCTGGCCCTGCATATTTTTCTGTATACGGTAAGATGTTTTATCGGAAGGACCGGATTAAATAATGATACACACCAGTCCCCCCTTGCTGTCATTGACGATCTTCTGCATCGTATCCTGCAGCTTCACCTGGCTTTCCTCTCCGATGGCGGCGATTTTATTTTTGATCCCGTCCTGTACAAGCTGTTCAATGGATTTCCCGAAAATATTTGTCTCCCAGATGCTTTCGCCTCGCTCTCCGCTTTCTCCGATATACTGGATCAGATCCTTTGCCTGCTGCTCTGTTCCTACAATGGGGGCGATCTCTGTTTCGATATTTGCCTTGATCATATGGATAGAGGGACTTTTCGATCTGATCTTCACTCCAAATTTGTTGCCCTGCCTGATCACAGAAGGCTCCTCAATCTGGATCTCTGACAGTTCGGGAACCACCACGCCATATCCTGTACCCCGAACCGATTCCAGAGCTGACTGGACTTTTACATACTGTTCTTTCATTTCCGCCAGTTCTTTCATTGTATGGATAAGATCGTATTCGCTTTCCATGTGGATCCCGCTTAGTTCACTGAGTATCTGATAATAAAACTCGTCTTTTATCTGAAGGCGGATCCGGATGATCCCGCTTGCCAGACTCACTTCGTCCAGAAGAGTTTCCTGCACATAAGGTCCTTCCAGCTTTACCGCTTCCTTTGTTACGTCGCGGATATGAACCAGCTTTTTCATCAGCTCCCTGATCTGGAAAATGATCTGATTTTTCAGTTCATGCTCCGCCGGCAGCATTTCTACCCACTTGGGAATATAGAACTGGATTTCGCTGACCGGAAATTCATAGAGAACACTTTCCAGTATCCGGGCAATGTCCTCTTTTCTGAGCTGCTCGCAGTTTGCCGTTACCACTGTCACCCCATACTTCTCCTGGAGTTCCCTTGCCATACTGAGAGTTTCTTCACGGTAAGGCATCTGGGAATTCAGAAGGATCAGAAAAGGCTTTCCCTGCTTTTTCAGTTCTTCTACCGTTTTCTCTTCCGCCTCCAGAAAATTTTCTCTGGGAATCTCTCCAAAACTGCCGTCTGCAGTAACCACAAGCCCTATGGTGGAATGTTCCCGGATCACCTTTCCTGTGCCGATCTTGGCGGCCTCATGGAAGGGAATGGCGTTTTCAAACCATGGCGTTTTCACCATTCTTTCTTTTCCTTCCTCTATATGGCCGGAAGCGTCCTTTACCAGAAACCCCACGCAGTCGATTAGCTTTACCCGGACGCTCTGTTCCTCCCCCAGTTTTACTGTCACTGCCTCCCTGGGGATAAATTTAGGTTCCACAGTTGTGATCAGTTTTCCTGAACCGCTTAGCGGAAGCTGATCTCTTACCTCCGCCTGCTTCTCCGGATCCATTCCCGGAAGCGCAAGCAGTTCCATAAAACGCCGGATAAAAGTAGACTTTCCTGTACGGACCGGTCCTACTACGCCTATGTATATATCTCCTCCGGTACGCGCCTGGATATCATGGTAAACCTGAAAATTTTCCATAAAAATGCCCCCTTGCATATACTCACACAATCCCATGTATTGTTACAAATATATGCAGGGGGAATTTGATTCATGTCTTGATTTTATTAGGGCGCTTTTCACTTCTCCTTCGGCTCGGTTTTCAGCGGAACGATCTCCTCTGCCTCAAATACATATCCGCAGGAACATTCCGTAGGCTCAATGATCTTGCCTCTGGAAGTAAATACCTCCACTTCTTTTCCGCATTTCGGGCAAACCCTTTCCTCAAGCACTGAAGTTCTGTACTGGCTTTCACAGCCGTCCATAACTGCCATTATTTTTCCTCCTTTTTTCGCTCCATTTTTTATAGTTCAAGTATATTACTTTAAACTCCCCTGTGTCAACCAGATATAGTATAATTACAGACAGAAGTACGCTTTTTGTTACAATAATGAAAATTTATATAGAAAGGTCGGGTATGAACTTATGAAAAAAAGCAGACAACGCCGCAAATTTTTCTCAGGGATTCTTTTTTCCGCCGCCTGCATGGGCTGTGTCATGATCACGCCTGTATCCGCCGCCGTCTCTTCCCAGGACGCTGTCACTGATTTTTCCGTCCGGCTTTTTCAGGCGTCCAGAACGCCCGGGAGCAGTACTCTTGTTTCTCCCTTTTCCGTATTGTCCGCTTTGTCCATGACTGCAAACGGAGCCCACGGGAATACCCTTGCACAGATGGAAGAG
Source organism: Candidatus Blautia intestinipullorum (assembly GCA_019120475.1). Taxonomy (GTDB): domain Bacteria; phylum Bacillota; class Clostridia; order Lachnospirales; family Lachnospiraceae; genus Blautia_A; species Blautia_A intestinipullorum. Next base: position 7,526 of record DWVA01000092.1, read on the forward strand.
GTTTTTGGAATTTCTGTGGAAGAACTGAACGATTATTTCCGGAAATGCCTGTCTGAACAGGGCGGCAGTCTTGCCGCTGCCAATTCTATATGGCTGAATGAACAGAGCGGTCTTCTGGCAAGTCCGGAATTTACCGAAACAGTTACGGACTATTACCACTCTGAAGTATTTGAGGAACCTATGAACGAAGAGACGCTGGAAAAGATCAACGGCTGGGTGGACGAAAAAACAGAGGGCATGATTCCGGAAATTCTGGATGAAATTCAGCCGGATACCCTGATGTACCTTCTCAATGCCCTTTCCTTCCAATCAAAATGGGAAACAGTTTACGGAGCTGACGACGTATTCAGCGGAACCTTTACGGAGGAAGACGGAACAGAGCGGGAAACAGATATGATGCGTTCCACAGAGTCCGTCTGGCTTGAGGGAGAGGGAGCCCAGGGCTTCCTGAAATATTATGAAGGAGGAAGATACGCTTTTGCCGCTCTTCTTCCGGAGGAAGGCACTTCTCTGGACGACTATGTGGACTCTCTCACCGGCGAAAAGCTTTCGGAAATCCTTTCCCGGAAAAAGGAAGGATATACCGTCCATGCCGTAATTCCCAAGTTCAGATCTGAAACCAGCAAAGAATTGACCGAAACTCTTAAATCGCTGGGGATCACAGACGCTTTTTCCCAGCAGGCTGATTTTTCCCGTATGTATGGCACTGCCGGAAATCCCGGAGTAAAGATCAGCGAAGTCATTCACAAAACCTTTATAGAGGTAAATGAACAGGAGACAAAAGCCGCTGCCGCCACAGAGGTAGGGATTATGGAAACCGCCCTTATTACAGACGATTCAGAAAAATATGTTTCTCTGGACAGGCCTTTCCTTTATATGCTTGTGGACTGTCAGGATAATCTTCCTCTTTTCCTGGGCACCATGTATTCTCCTGAAAACTGATGGGACGGCTGTTGTGTTTTCTGTATGGATCATACAGGGGGCGGAATCTTTCCGCCCCCTGTTCACAATACGGGAAATTATTTTTTTCTGTTTTTCAGATACTCCGCCCTTCCCTCTTCATAGAGATTCCTTCCTTCGCTGTCAATGATCACTGTCAGAGGCATCTCTTCCACATAGAGTTTTCTCAGCGCTTCAGACTGCAGATCTTCATAGGCGATCAGCTCACAGCGTTTGATGCATTTCGCAAGGAGAGCGCCTGCTCCGCCAATGGCGCCAAAATAAACGCCTCCGTATTTTTTCATTGCTTCCACTACCTCAGGAAGTCTGGCTCCTTTGCCGATCATCCCTCTTGTGCCTACAGACATCAGCGTAGGCGCATATGAGTCCATCCTTCCGCTGGTGGTGGGGCCTGCGGAACCGATCACCTGTCCCGGTTTTGCCGGGGTAGGTCCTACATAGTAGATGGTGGCGTCCTTCGGGTCAAAGGGAAGCGGTTCCCCTTTCGCCAGGGATTCGCACATTCTTTTATGTCCGGCGTCTCTGGATGTATAGATTTCTCCTGTAAGATATACGGTATCTCCTGCATGGAGACTTCTTGCAAGCTCTTCTGTCAAAGGCAGCGTAATATGTTTTTCCATCTCAGATCACCTCCGTTTTATGCCGCGTCACATGGCAGCTGATATTGATGGCGCAGGGCATTCCCGCAATGTGGGTAGGCATAGTCTCAATGTTCAGTCCGATGGCTGTTGTTCTTCCTCCGAAGCCCTGAGGTCCGATACCCAGTTCGTTGATCTTTTCCAGCATTTCTTTTTCAAGATCTGCGTAAAAAGGATCCGGATTCTCTGAGTCCACCGGGCG
>DWVA01000093.1 GCA_019120475.1 Candidatus Blautia intestinipullorum
ACAGGCGGCATTGATTTTGAAAAAATCGGGATGATCCTTCTGGGAGTAATGGCCCTTTATCTGGCAAGCGCTTTTTTCACTCTTGTACAGGGCTTTATGATGACGGGAATTTCCAACGATGTTACCTATAATCTGAGAAAGGATATCTCAAAGAAGATCAACCGGCTTCCGCTGAATTATTTTGAAAGCCGGACGCATGGAGAAATTCTTTCCAGAGTTACCAATGATGTGGATACGCTCCAGATGAGTCTGAACCAGAGTATGACTCAGCTCATCACTTCTGTAACGACTTTGGTCGGCGTTCTGGTGATGATGATTTCCATTAATATCTGGATGACCCTGGCGGCGCTTCTGATCCTTCCGGTTTCCATGGTGATCATTAATTTCGTTATGAAGAGATCGCAGAGATATTTCCGGGATCAGCAGAACTATCTTGGAAAGGTCAATGGACAGATCGAGGAGAACTATGGCGGACACAACGTGGTAAAGGTCTTCAATAAGGAACAGGATGTAGTAAACGAATTTGAGAAGGACAACAGGAAGCTTTATGAGTCCGCGTGGAAATCTCAGTTCTTTTCCGGCATGATGATGCCTGTCATGCAGTTTGTAGGAAATCTGGGCTATGTGATGGTAGCGCTTTTAGGAGGATTTTTTGCTGTCAGAGGAACCATAGAAGTAGGAGATATCCAGTCCTTCTTCCAGTATATCCGGAACTTTACGCAGCCGATCCAGCAGATCGCCCAGGTTACAAACCTTCTGCAGTCTTCAGCGGCGGCTTCCGAAAGGGTCTTTGAATTTCTGGAAGAGCCGGAAGAGGATCAGACAGTGGAAAATCCGGTGGATATCAGCGGATTGACGGGAAATGTACAGTTCGAGCATGTTTCCTTTGGATATCATCCTGACAAGATGATCATCCATGATTTTTCCGCAGACGTAAAGGACGGACAGGAGATTGCCATTGTAGGCCCCACCGGAGCAGGAAAAACAACCATGGTGAAGCTTCTTATGAGATTCTACGATGTGAACAGCGGCGAGATTAAAATAGACGGCCACAATGTACGGGATTTCAACAGAAGCCAGCTCAGGGAGATGTTCGGCATGGTGCTTCAGGATACCTGGCTGTTCTCCGGAACCATTATGGAAAATATACGTTACGGACGTCTGGACGCCACAGACGAAGAAGTGATCGCGGCGGCAAAGGCGGCTCATATTCACAATTTCATCATGCAGCAGCCCGGCGGCTATCAGATGGTGCTGGATGAGGAAACAAGCAATATTTCCCAGGGACAGAAGCAGCTTCTGACCATCGCGAGAGCGATCCTGGCGGACAACAGGATCCTGATCCTGGACGAAGCGACGTCCTCCGTAGATACAAGAACGGAAATGCAGATCCAGAAAGCCATGAACAACCTGATGAAGGGAAGAACCAGCTTTGTGATCGCCCATCGGCTTTCTACCATCAAAGACGCCGATCTGATCCTTGTTATGAAGGACGGCGATATCGTGGAGCAGGGCAGTCACCAGGAACTGCTGGAAAAAGGCGGATTTTACGCAGAATTGTATAACAGCCAGTTTGAACAGAAAGCGGCAGGATGATAAAAAATCTCCCGGACCACGGATGAAAAGCGGTTCGGGAGATTTTGTGTTCTCAGCTTAAATGAGATATTTTGTCCTGATAGAGATCCAGAATATCCTGCAGTGTAATCTTTTTCATTTCTTTTTCTGCCGTCTCCTGTATCCTGTCAAAATACTCCTGAAGGGAAAGCTGGATATAAATTCCTACGCCGCATTCCGGATTGGTGTGGGTATCCAGATGGAGAAGGGGCTTGCTTCCCTCCACAGCTTTATAGATATCCAGCAGCGTGATGGCGGACGGGGAGGTTGTCAGGGACGGGGTAGGGTGTCCCTGCACACTTGAGAGTAGTCCTGCACGTCGGAGAGAGGACATAAGCTGGCGAACACAGCCGGGATTTGTGTGAATACTTTCCGCGATGCTGCTGCTGGACAGAGAACCTTTAGGATTCAGAACAATAAAGGCCAGGATATGGACGGCATCGCTGACTCTTGTGGAATATCTCATAAATAATTCCTCCTTGAATGTTAATTTAATTATAACAATATGTTGACAAGTCCGCAAGGGAATGTTAGACTGAAATTAATGTTAAAAATAAATTTACAACAAACATGGGAGAATATTATGCAGAAAAACAGAGCTTTTGAAAATATGAGGAAGACGGCACTGGAGCGGCTGATGGGAAGAGACCCTGTAGAAATACAGAAAAATACCGGGATTGTTTTTGTTCCGGAGACCTCAGAATTCCGTTTGATCTCCATGGGACAGAATATCACGGTTACATGGCCGGAATATAGGATAAAGCCGGAATTGAATCAATGGCATCATCTGGCGGTGCTTCACTACATGGATATGGCAGATGGCAGCAGTCTGACCGGTGAACTGATGAGCTTCGGCGAACTGCCGGGAGGAATGGTGAGGGGAGGAGGATTTGACAGACTGTGTGAGCAGACTGTCAGTCACAATCTGGGGGATAGATCCGAATCAGCCGTAAAAGAGATATGCCGGACGCTGGGCGGTAAAACTATATCCTGTAATGCTGATCTGGGAATCGTATTTCCGTTTCTTCCGTATTATCCGATAACACTGAAAATCTGGTTTGCAGACGAGGAAATCGCCGGAACAGGAAGAATGTTCCTGGATCGCAGCGCTGGTCATTTTCTTTCTGTTGAGGATGCAGTTACAGTAGGAACACTCCTGCTGGAAGAAATAGTGAAAAAAATATAAGAGATATTGTTCCCTTGTATATTAATGTCATGGATGGAGGAAGAAAAAGTGAGTTTTTATGAAGATCTTGTAATGCAGACGCAGATGAATTATTCCCGGCATTACAATTTGTATGCATCAGGAAGAATACCTTATGCGCTGGCAAAGAAAACAGAAATTCCTTATGAAGAACAGATTCGCCGGTTGGTGAAGGAAATAGCAGTGGCGGATTGTGTCCTGGTAGGCGGAGCCTCCGGTCTCTCAGCGGCAGGCGGCGGTGACTTTTATTATGAGGACAATGCTTCCTACAGAAAATATTTCGGCAAATATGCAGAGAAATATCATTTTAATGGAGCTTTTGACGGTATGATGCGTCCCTGGGATGACAGGGCAGAATTCTGGGGGTATCTGGCAACTTTTCTGCACACTACCCAAACGGCAGGAATTCGGGAGCCTTACCGGGATTTGGATTATCTTTTACGGGGAAAAGATTTTTTTATTCTTACTACCAACCAGGATACCCAGTTTGTAAAGCTGTATCCGGAGGACAAGGTGGCGGAAATCCAGGGCGATCACCGTTTCTTTCAATGTGCGGAGTGCTGTACAGATGATACCTGGGATGCGGTGAAGCCGGTGGAGAAAATGATAGAAGTCATGGGAGAGGGAACATCCGTTCCTGCAGAACTTATACCTCGCTGTCCGTACTGCGGAGGGGAAGCTTTTCCCTGGGTACGAGGTTACGGAAACTTCCTTCAGGGGAAAAGGTATGAGGAGCAGTATGAGAAAGTGTCCCGCTATGTGCTGGAACACAAAGATAAAAAGATTCTTTTCCTGGAGCTGGGCGTGGGAAGGCTGACGCCTATGTTTATCCAGGAACCCTTCTGGAACCTGACTTTGAGTTTGGCGGAAGCAAGATATATTGCGGTTAATAATAAATATGATTTTCTGCCCAAAGAAATTGAGGGTAAAGGCATGGTGATCGCAGGAGATATCGGGAAAGTCCTGGAGGATGCAGTGAAAACGGTCAAAGCGGAAAGCGCCTGTGGAGGTCAAATGGAATAACCAGATAAAGTAAACCAGAGTACCGGAAGGAGGAAATTTTTTGGATATCATAAAAGAAACAGCAGAAAAAATAAGAGAGGCAGATGCCCTGCTGATCGGAGCCAGCAACGGACTGTCCATTACGGAAGGACTGCATCTTTTTGCCGATAATCAGGCCTTTGAGGATTTGTTCAGAGATTTGAAGAGAAAGTATGGTCTTACATGTATTCTTCATGGAATGGGTGCGAAATGGCCTTCCGAAGAAGAAAAATGGGGATTCTGGAGCCGCCTTGTCTGTCGTTACTGCAAAGAATACCAGGAAACTCAGGTGATGACAGACCTGAAAGCAGTCATAGGTGAGAAAGACTGTTTTGTGATCACATCCAATGGGGAATGTCATTTTGAGATGTGCGGTTTTTCACCGGAGAAGATTTACGAGGTAGAGGGCAACTGGCTGACCATGCAGTGTGCCTCCCGGTGTCATGACAGTGTTTATCCGTGGGGAGATCTCGCGGAGAAAATGGCTGAGATGGAACGGGAAGGAAAAATCCCGGCGGATCTTGTTCCACGTTGTCCTGTCTGCGGAGGTCCGATGCAGGTTCATATGGCGATGGACGGGAATTTTATCCCCGATACGGAAAGCAGGAAACATCTGGACAGTTTCCTGAAGCAGTATCATGAAAAGAAACTGCTGATCCTGGAACTGGGGATCGGCTGGAAAAATCAGCTGATCAAGGCGCCGCTCATGCGTCTGGCAGCCAGAGAGCCCCACGCTTTTTATGTGACAGTCAATCTGGGCGAAGTTTTTATTCCAGATGAGATTCGAGCAAAGTCTCAGGGATTGGACGGCAATCTGGCCGAAATTCTTCATAAGTTGTCGGAAGAGATGACATCATGATTATTGTCCTTTGATGACTGACGGCTGCCTTCCGTCATGGATGAGATAACTCTCCAGCCCCGCCCGTATGAACTGGTCGATGGCCTGCTGGATCCGGGTCCAGTCCTGACAGTTGTTTTTCAGCATACGTTTATTGATCGCCAGACATCCGTTCATCTGGAAATACAGGACAGCTTCCGCCTGTTCATAGGAGAGGAGGCTGTTCTGCATGAGCCGGGTAACGAAATCCTCTTTCGACAATTCGCATAGCCTGTCCAGAAAGCGGGCGGAGGCAATCTCATCAAAGAAAAGAATACGGTATTCCGGATTTTCCTGCACCTTCTGACAGAAAGGATAGGTGCATCTTGTTTTTTCCGGACACATCACATGGTCGTAGACTTTCGTGGTATCCTGTACAAGCATGTCTATAATATCGTCCAGCACGTCGTCCAGATCATAATAGTGAAGATAAAAAGTTCCCCTGTTAATTTCTGACAGTTTACAGATCTCTGTAACTGTGATTTTGGAAAAGGGCTTCTGGCGCATCATTGACAGAAGCGATTCCCTGATCACATTTCTTGTATAGCGGGTACGGCGGTCCGTTCCCTGATTTTTTTCTTTATTCTTCAATCAAAATCCCCCTTTTTCAAGACAGATTTCCGGATCTGTTCAGGAACCATACAGTCTGGTAAATCTGATGATTGAATTTCTTGTTTTTTTATCATAATATACGAAACAGAAAAAATCAACAGATTGTTCATAAATTTACCAGGTGTGCATAACAGTTCTGACATAGGGATGAACTGTTGCAAATCTGAATCGACAGGAGGACATTATGGGACATATTATTGCAGTATCAGGAAAAGGCGGAGTAGGAAAAACAACACTCTGCGGTCTATTGATCCAGTATCTCTGTGAGTCCGGCAAGAAGCCGGTGCTCGCGGTGGATGCGGACGCCAATTCCAATCTTAACGAAGTATTGGGCGTGGAAGCGGGAGTGACTCTTGGAGAACTCCGGGAAGAGATAGAGCGGGCGGGAACGGATCCCCGGTATAAAATTCCCGCGGGAATGACAAAGGCCGCCTGGCTGGAATGCAGGCTGGACGACGCGCTGACAGAAGAAGACGATTATGATCTGATGATCATGGGACGTTCCCAGGGTCAGGGATGTTACTGTTATGTAAATGGAATCGTGCAGACACAGATCCAAAAACTGCAGAGCCATTACCCTTATATTGTAGTGGATAACGAGGCAGGAATGGAACATATCAGCAGAGGAATCCTTCCAAATATGGAAATCGCCATTTTGGTAAGCGACTGTTCCAGAAGAGGCGTACAGGCAGCGGGAAGGATCGCGGCGCTGATGAAAGAACTGGACTTTCATCCGAAGAAGGTAGGGCTGATCGTTAACCGCGCGCCGGAAGGAAAGCTGGATGAAGGAACCATGGAGGAAGTGAGAAAGCAGAATCTGGAGCTTCTGGGCGTGGTTCCCCAGGACGAGGACGTTTACCGCTTCGACTGTGAAGGCCGCCCCACCGTACAGCTTCCCAAGGATTCTCCGGTAAGGACCGCACTGAAAGGAATTATTGAGAAACTTGGATTATAACATAAACGGGCGGAGGAACAGATTTATGAAAATAGCGGTAACCGGAAAAGGCGGCGTGGGAAAGACTACGATTACAGCCGTACTTGCAAGACTGTACGCAGAAGAAGGAAAAAATGTGTTTGCGGTAGACGTGGATCCGGACGCCAATCTGGGATTGGCATTGGGATTTTCAGAGGAAGAACTGGAAAGTATCACTCCTGTCAGCAAGATGCGGAAACTGGTGGAGGAAAGAACGGGCGCTGACAGAAGCAACACTTTTTATAAAGTGAATCCAAAAGTAGATGATATTCCTGAAAAATATGGAAAAGTATGCAACGGTGTCCGGCTGCTGGTTCTCGGGACTGTAGAAACAGCAGGCGGAGGGTGCGTGTGTCCGGAAAATGTGATGCTGAAGCGGATTATCAATAATCTTGTCCTGCACAGGAACGATATTGTGATTCTTGATATGGAAGCAGGACTGGAACATCTGGGCCGTGGCACTACCGAGGGCATGGATCAATTCATCGTAGTGATCGAACCCGGCGCAAGAAGTGTACAGACTTACAGGAATGTGAAACGTCTGGCAGAAGGCCTGGGAGTAAAAGCGGTAAAGGTTATTGCCAATAAAGTCCGGGATGAAAAGGATGAAGAGTTTGTAAGATCCAGAATTCCGGCGGAGGATTTTCTGGGATGCGTGCATTATAATCCGGAAGTGGCAGAGGCGGACAGGGAGGGGATTTCTCCCTTCGGATTCAGTAGGGCGGCTACAGATGAGATCCGGGAGATCAAAAGAAAGTTTGATTCAGATATAGTTGGAAAGAAGGCGGAGAAATGATCGCGTTTGCAGATTGCCAGGACGTTAGAAAAATGACGGTGATCAGAGAAATCGACTGCCCGGTATGTGGAGCCAGAGACGGAATAGAGGTATTTGAGCGGGAAAACCAGACTGTGGGAGACAGTGTATGCGACCAGTGTGGGTATACCATACCGGAAGGGGTAGTGCTGGATCTGTTTCTGGAAGACAACGTTCCGGGAAGAACAAAGTAGAGCTTGCTGATGTTATTCTGTCTCTTATTAAAAATGAGGAGAATCAAAATACTGTATGACGAAATCAAGCCTTGAATATGTTATAATTTTATATAACATATTCAAGGTTTTTTTGTTATGAAAGATTGTAACAAAATTAAAAAACTTGGTACTAACGAGTAGAAAGGAGGTTGAAAGAGCAAGTGATTGAAGAAATATATAAGATGTATTCGCGAAAAGTTTTTTTGTTTTTATTAAGTAAGACAAATAATGAGGATATTGCAGAGGAACTTACTCAGGAAACTTTCTTTCAGGCTGTTCAATGTATTGACAAGTTTAAGGGAAATAGTTCTATATTGACCTGGTTATGTGGAATTGCTAAAAACGTCTGGCTGAAAGATTTAAGAAAACGCCAGAAAACCGTATCGATAGAGGATAATATCCCGGAAATAACGAATAAAGAACACATGGATGTTCAATGGGAACAAAAAGAAATCTTACAGTTGATACATGGTATGGATGAGCCGGTTCGGGAAGTAATGTATTTAAGGCTGATCAGCAACTTAACTTTTGCTGAAATCGGAGAAATAATCGGTAAAACCGAAAATTGGACAAGAGTAACTTTTTATAGAGGAAAACAAAAAATTGTAAAGGAGATTTTAAAAAGATGAATAAAGAACTTCCTTGCTATGTTATTTCTGATTTGTTACCGTTATATCAGGATGATATATTATCAGAACAAACGAAAAAAGACATTGACCGACATTTAAGCGGATGCGAAGAGTGCCGAAAAAAGTTGCTGGCAATGAAAATGCAGATAGATGTTCAAAGCACTGATGTTGAATTAAAGAGTAATCCCTTGAAAAAGGTGAAATTCTATCAGAAAATGCTGACGGCTTTGGGGGCGGTGATAGCCTTTGTTTTGGGTGCATGTGCTCCGATTGCCATATTGGGGCTTACGGTTCTTAAACGGGGAGAGATAGCTGCTTATCAAATTGAGAGAGTGAAAAGTCTTTGGTATATATTGGCTTTGTGGAGCTGTGTTGCAGGAATTGCGGTATGCGTGATTTATTTTTTATTACTACTACTTATCAGGAAAATAATTGGAAAAAAGTGATTTTTTCAATACCAGGAGGGATGAAAATGAAATATAAGTGGAGACGAATCTGTGTAATAGCAGGGATGATAGTGCTATGCCTTTTGGCATCCGATGTAGCTGGAAACAACAGTCAGGATTTCGAATCAGGGGCAGATATAAAGTCAGAGATATCAAAGGAAAGGATGCTTGACATCATACAGGATATATCGGCCGCGCCCCACCCGGTAAATTCAGAACAGATCCAGAATGTAAAAGAATATATTGTAAAGTGTTTTGAGAAGATGGGATATCAGGATATCGAATACCAGAGATTTGAATATAACGATGCCAATAATGAAAACGCGATACGGCGCTCCTCACAGACTGATCTGTTTTTGGCGCCGACAGCAGAAGATGTTGTTGCTGACGGTTCTGGCGAAAATATCATTGTAACCAGGTATGCTTCAGCAGATACAGATAAAAATTTAATAATAAGCGCGCATTATGACAGTTCGCCTGAATCGGCAGGAGCTAATGACAACGGCTCCGGCGTTGCGGCAGTTATGGAACTGGCAAGGATCTTAAAGGATGCTGATATACCCTATAATTTAAAATTTATTATGTTCTCCGGAGAAGAAAAATATATGCTGGGTTCCAGGTGGTATGCGGGCAATTTATCTCAAAGCGATCAGGATAACATAGTTGGCGTAATAAATATTGACAGTATTGCCGAAACAAGCGATCTGGGCTATATGGTAATGGTCAGCGGAAATAAAACAAGCGATGATATTGTAGAATATAATGAGGAAGATATAGAAAAACTGGCGGAGTTAAACAAAAATGAAATATCTGAACTATTTATGGAAAACGAAAGATTCCGCCTGACGATGGCGGTGAACAGCGATCATTATCCCTTTTCTCTGCTGAATATTCCGGCTGTTTCCATAGTCCAGGACTGGGAAGATGGATTAAGTGTAAACGACAGCTCAGATATGATAGAAAACCTGGATCCGGACAGACTTGAGGAGGTGGTCGGGCTGGTCCTGGAAGTCGTTTTTAAATTATAGCGTCAGCCAGCCCTTTCTGCTTATGCGAACACCGCCATCAGAAGCGTGCCGGCCAGCATAAGAATCAGGCCCAGTACAGCTTTGCGGGAGAGTCTTTCATGAAATACAAAATAGGAAAAAATAACCGTCAGAAGCAGGCTCATTTTGTCGATGGGTACGACTACGCTGACGATTCCGTTCTGGATGGCGTGATAGTAACACAGCCATGAGGCGCCTGTGGCAATTCCGGACAGGGAGATAAACAGCAGTTCTTTTTTGTCCAGGACCTTCAGTTCCGGCAATTTCCCTTTGACAGCGACGATCAGCCATGCCATGACCAGCACGACGATTGTCCGGACAGCGGTGCCGAGATTGGAGTCTACGTTGGAAATACCGATTTTGGCAAGTATGGAGGTGAGGGCGGCAAATACGGCGGATCCGACAGCGTAGAGAATATAGACGCGGCTCCCGGCTTTTTCCGCCCCTGTTTTTTTCTCAACCATAAGGATCACACCTGTCCCCAGCATGGCTGTTCCTGTCAGTTTTCCTGCCAGATGGTCTGTTTCCTGAAATAAAATCATTGCCAGAAGAACTGTGAGTACGGTACTTGATTTGTCAATGGGGACGACTTTATTTACATCGCCGATGGAGAGTGCTTTGAAATAACACATCCAGGACGCTCCCGTAGCGGCTCCGGACAGCAGAAGAAAGAACAGTTCTCCAGGGCGGATCCGGGATATTGTGTCTGCCGAACCGGTTATGAAGACCATGATCCAGGCAAACAGAAGGACAACAATGGTCCGGAGTGCTGTCGCTATATCAGAATCTGTCTTTTTGATTCCGCATTTCGCCAGTATTGCCGTAAGGCCGGCAAAGCCTGCTGACATGATAGCTGCAATCATCCACATTTTTCCGATGCCTCCCATAAATGTTTTACTGAAAGAAATATACAGCCGGAATATAATTCTGTCAAGGTTCCCAATCTGCCTGCGAACCTGAAAGAAAGATATTCTATTGACATTTCTACTGTTGTAGAATATAATAATTCTACAACAGTAGAAAAAATATTGAGATAGGATAAATAAACGAGAAAGGAGTCTGCCATGAAGGACGATCACATTATGAAACGTCTTCCGGAGAGGGAACTTGAGATCATGCAGATTATCTGGAGGGAAACGCCGCCCGTCTCCCGGATGACTGTGGAAGACGCGTTGCAGAAAGCGCATTCCCTGGCGCCTACCACGATCCTTACCCTTCTGACTCGTCTTTGCGGTAAAGGATTTCTTTCTATGGAGAAAGATGGCCGTATGAATCTGTATGTGCCTCTGATTTCAGAGAAAGAATATCTGGCGGCAGAGAGCAGAGCGTTTCTGGACAGGCTGTTCCACGGATCTGTGGCGGGATTCGCCGCGGCGCTCTGCGACAGCGGGATTACGAAAGAGGAAGTGGAGGAACTGAAGAAGCTGCTTGAGAAAGGAGAACTGTAAATGTCGGAGACTGTTCTTGTTTATACATACCGTATTTTCTGGGCGCTTTTTCTGAGCTTTATGCTCATATGGGGATTCCGATGTTCCTGGCAGGCAGAAAATATAAAAGATTATTCCGGCGTCAGAGAGGATACCGCGGTGATATCTCTTGATCCGGCTCTTTTCCCAATGCTGCTTGCGCTGTGTACATTTCTGTATCTGATTCTGTGGAGGGAAAAGGGGGCAATGTATCTTCTTGCCATGATCACAGATATTTTTCTGTTCATCTGTATTTATTTTACCCTTCTGATTCTTTTTCTTCCCGTCCTGCGGAAGCATTATACAGCAAGAACCTGCGTCGCTTTATGGCTGATCCCCATGCTGCTGTATTATCAGCCCAATATAATGTTTATCTCAGCACCCCTTCCTGCGGCCGCGATCCTGTATATTCCCGGGGAGATCCTCAGAATATGTTTCAGTGTCTGGATTGCAGGCTTCGGGATTATTCTGGCTGTGCAGATAATTTCACATATTCTTTTTGCCAGTGAACTGGAACGGAATTCCTATCCGGTGGAAGCCCCTGAACTTCTGGCAAAGTGGGAATCTGTGAGAAAAGAGATGAATTGCAGGCCGTCTTCCAGACTGCGGTACTCCCCGGCGCTGACTACGCCCCTTACCGTAGGCCTGAGAAAGAAGAAAAGAGTTACTTATCTACTGGAGAGGGAATATACAGAGGAAGAACTGAAACTGATTTTTTCTCATGAACTGTATCATGTACAGAGAAATGACACCCATACAAAATTT
>DWVA01000094.1 GCA_019120475.1 Candidatus Blautia intestinipullorum
GTAAAAAATAGAATTGTTGCTCATCTGACGGTGGGCGATGCTTTTATCAATCTCCCAGTGTCCGTTTACCTGCCGGTAAAGATTGCTCTTCGCCTGAATACATTCCTCATCGTTCTGGTCGATAAGTCCTATCTCCGATGTACGCCGCACGCCGCCGGAAACCACGTTCTCCCCGATGATATTGGCAATATCCAGAAGATCGATAGGAGCAAGATGGATATATTTCTTCCCTTTACGAGCGCCTGCGGAAACAATTACCTTGTGGATCTTATCCAGCATCGTCATCATAGATTCGTAGCCGCTGGCTGTACCGCCGAAAATGTGAAGCCTTTCACCCCTGGGACGGATGCTGTCGTATTCTACAATAATGGTGTTGATCTTTGCGTATTCCCGGTTGGTGAGGAACTGGAAATAGTGATCCAGAGCCTGTGCCCATCCTTCTTTCGAGTCCCCTACCGCCATCGTCACCGTGTCTCCGGAAAAATCCAGATTCGTATATTCCAGACGGTTCTCAGGATCCCTCGGGGAATAAGCCTTGTGAAGGATCTTCATATCTGTGCGGATCTTCGGCAGCTTCCGCGCGTCCTCTTTTAACACACGGACTCCTACGCCGCTTCCGATCATCAGGAGGTAAAACAGATCGTGATAAGCGTGAAAATCATCGATCACTTCAAAAGCGCAGTTATAGTTTGCCATAGGATAGGCGTCCGCCACCTTGGTGTTTCCCACCCAGAAAGTACGTCCGGAAAGGAACTGCCGCAGATGATAAATATTGTCGTAAAGAGTTTCTGCCTCTTCTCTTGTAGTGGGCGCCAGAGAACAGTTATATTCCACTGCCCGGCGGACAGTTTCCCACCAGAACTCCCTCCGTCCGTACCGGGGGATATAGCGGGAATAGGTTCTGGAATATACAAAGGCACCAAGCTGTTCCATGGGATTAGGCGTATGTTTGTACGTGCTTAAAAATTCTCTGGAAAGAAGCCCTGACTTCCACTCTTCTCTTGTATGCTCTTTTTCTCTTCTGTACAGAATATACGCCTTGGCTGTGCGGAATCTCTGCTGCTCAAAAAGGCATTCCTCCACCATATCCTGTATCGTCTCAATTCCTATGATATCTTCCTGCATGGCCAGAAGCTTCTGCTCGATCATATCTGTGGTCTTTTCTTCCATCTCCTCGTCCTGCTCTCCTGCCGCCGCTGCCGCAAGACCGATAGCACGGAAAATATATTTTTTGTCAAAGGGGACAACCGCCCCATTTCTCTTTCTAACCTTCATATTGGTTCCTCCACTTCCTGTATTCTTCTATGTCTCCGGAACTGCCTTACAGAGTTTCTTCTCCAAAGGCCGCGCCTTTCGCCGCAGTCTTTTTCTATTATATCCTTCCGCCCTCCAGGCGTCAATCATCAGAAGGCGATATTTTTCATCTTTTTTACAAGATATAGTGTTTTATATATTCGCGAAATACATTTTATGCCATTTTTATTCGGATATCCAGGAAACGAAAGGAGAGACTGCAGAATCACCTGCAGCCTCTCCCTTCAGAGTAATGCATCCTATATATTTATTTTTCCAGAGCTACTGTTTCAAAAGGTCTCAGCACAATACAGCCGCTGCCGCTCTGAACTCCCTCATAATTTCCCACAAGTTTACGGTATTCCTTCCACGCCGCCTCTGCCGGTACAGTGATCTCTTTTCCGGTCAGATTGTTCAGTACGATCAGTTCCTCTTCTCCATAAGCTCTCCGGTAAGCGAGAACATCTTCATTTTCCTTCTCCAGAAACTCGATGGTTCCTTTTGATATCACATCTTTTTCTTTGCGCAGGGCAACCAGATTTTTATAGAAAGAATAAATAGAATTTTTATCTTTCGTCTGTTTTTCCGCGTTGATATCTTTATAATTTGCCGTTACCTCCAGCCATGGAGTTCCCTCTGTAAATCCGGCGTTGGCTCCGCCGCTCCACTGCATGGGCGTACGTCCGTTGTCTCTTGATCTGGCAGCCAGTATCGTAAGAGCCTCTTCTTCTGTTTTTCCCTGATCCAGAAGGATCTTATAATAATTAAGGCTTTCTACGTCACGGTACTGGGAAATGCTGGTATAATGAGCGTTTGTCATACCCAGCTCCTCTCCCTGATAAATATATGGTGTTCCGCGCATCAGATGAATAGACGCCGCAAGCATCTCGGCGGATTCCTTCCAGTATTTATCTTCATCGCCAAATCTGGACACTGTACGGGGCTGGTCATGGTTGCACCAGAAAAGCGCGTTCCATCCATGTCCCTTTTGCATTCCCATCTGCCATTTTTCAAACAGCTTTTTCAGCGCCATCCGGTCCGGTTCCATAAGCTTCCACTTATCTCCGTCCTTATAATCCACCTTCAGGTGGTGGAAACTGAAGCACATGGACAGTTCTTTTTCTTCCGGCGCAGAATAGCGGATGCAGTTCTCCAGTGTGGTGGAAGACATTTCCCCTACTGTGATCATACTATCGATCCCTGTATCTCTTGTCAGCTCTTTCAGATATTCATGTACATGAGGACCGTCCGTATAAAACCTTCTGCCGTCCCCTTCAAAATCGTCCTCAAAGACAGCCGGTTTTGAGATCAGATTCACCACGTCAAACCGGAAGCCCTTTACGCCTTTTTCCTTCCAGTAGAGGATCACTTTTTTCAGCTCATCCCGCACTTCCGGATTGTCCCAGTTCAGATCCGCCTGCGACACGTCGAATAAATGAAGATACCATTTTTTCAAGGAAGGCACATATTCCCATGCAGGACCGCCGAACTTTGACTGCCAGTTTGTGGGAAGCTTATCCGGGGTTCCCTCCCGGAAAATATAATAGTTCTGATATTTTTCGTCTCCCGCAAGAGCCTTCTGAAACCATTCATGATCTGTGGAAGTGTGGTTGAATACCATATCCAGCATCAGCCCCATTCCTCTCTGATCCGCTTCACGGATCAGTTCTTCCATATCGTCCATAGTTCCGAATCTCGGATCGATGCTGCGGTAGTCCGCAACATCATATCCATTGTCATTCTGGGGAGAAACAAATACAGGAGTAAGCCAGAGATAGTCTACGCCAAGTTCTTTAAGATAATCCAGCTTCTCAATGATTCCTCTCAGATCTCCCTGCCCGTCTCCATTAGAATCCATAAAAGATTTGGGGTAAATCTGATAAACTACCTTACTGCTAAAATCTGCCATTGGAATTCTCCTTTTCTGTCATATTCGGTTTAAATTATCTCATTCAAAGGACGCTACCTGAGTTTCTCCTGCCTTTGCCTGTATGCCGGTGGTAAACTGGATATTCTTGGCGCCGCCTTCCTCTGTGACGATGCACACGGTTACATCCGGATGTCCGGCCGCTTTGATCTTTTCTCTGCTGAAGCGCACCATAGGAGTTCCTGCTTTTACCTTCTGTCCCTGGGAAACAAGATATTCAAAACCGTCCCCGTTCATATCCACCGTGTCAATACCGATGTGCAGAAGAACTTCCATTCCATTCGCCATTGTCAGTCCTACCGCATGTCTGGAGCCTTCCATTAAAACAGATACCTCTGCGTCTACCGGAGAATATAACGTCTCGTTTTCCGGTATAATGGCAAAACCGTCTCCCATAACGCCTTCAGAAAATACACCGTCGTTTACTTCTTTCAGAGGAATAACCTTTCCTGTTAAAAACGCCTTGAAAACTTTTTCGCTTTCTGCGCCGCTTTCACTGTTTTCATTTTCTTTCATAAGAGAAGCCGTAACGCCTGCCGCTGCGCTGGCGCCTGCTCCTGCCGCGATCTCTGCCATTTCCGCTGCTGCTTCTCCATTTGCAGTCGTTTCTTCCGCAAGTTTCTTCTTACCCACGATCAATGTAAGAACAAGGGGCACTGCAATGGCGATGACCATACAGACAGCGAAGCTTGCCATATACTGAGGCTGGATCGAGAGAATTCCCGGAAGTCCGCCTACGCCGATGGCGTTTGCCGTAGTGGAGGTCGCTACGCAGACGATTGCTGCCAGAGCGGAACCGATCATACCGCAGATGAACGGAAATCCATGTTTCAGGTTTACACCGAAAATAGCAGGCTCTGTTACGCCCAGGTAGCAGGATACGCATGAAGGTACATTGACTTCCTGTGCAGCTTCATTTTTTCTCTGAAGAATGATCATTCCAAGTACCGCGGAGCCCTGAGCAATATTGGAAAGAGCAATCATCGGCCACAGCATGGTTCCGCCGTAGTCTGCGATCAGCTGAAGGTCAATGGCATTTGACATATGATGAAGTCCTGTAATAACAAGAGGCGCGTATACAAGACCGAATATTGCGCCGAAGATCACTTTGAACGGACCGGTAATTCCTGCGAATACTACAGCGGAGATCACGGAACCGATCTTCCATCCGATAGGTCCAAGAACGAAATGAGCCGCCATAACTGCAAGTACAAGGCTGCAGAAAGGAACCACGATCATAGAGACTACCTGAGGCGTGATCTTCCGGAAAAACTTTTCCAGATATACCAGGGTAAATGCAGCCAGAATAGCTGGGATCACCTGTCCCTGATATCCGATCATGTTGACTTTGATAAATCCGAAATCCCATTTAGGAATATCCGCTGCCGCTGTAGTAGCTACAGAATAGGCGTTCAGAAGCTGTCCGGAAACAAGGGTAAGACCGAGAACGATTCCCAGCATCTGTGTAGTTCCCATTTTCTTCGTTACAGACCAGCATATTCCCACCGGAAGCATATGGAACACAGCTTCGCCGATCAGCCACAGAAAGCTGTCGATCCCGGACCAGAACTGACTGATATCACATAAAGTCTTTGTGCCGTTCTCAAAAAGATAGAGACTGTCAATACAGTTACGGAAGCCTAAGATCAGACCGCCTGTAATGATCGCCGGGATCAGCGGAGCGAAAATTTCCGCCAGAGCCGTAACAATCCTCTGAAGGGGATTCTGGTTCTTCTTTGCGGCCTGTTTTACCGCGTCCTTGGATACTCCCTCGATTCCGGCCTCTTTCACAAAATCATTGTAAAAGTCGGAAACCGTGTTTCCGATGATCACCTGAAACTGTCCGGACTGTGTAAAGCTTCCCTTTACTACTTTCATTGCTTCGATCGCTTTTACGTCCGCTTTTGACGGATCCACCAGAGCAAAACGCATTCTGGTCATACAGTGGGATACTGCCGCAATATTTTCCTTGCCGCCTACAAGGCGGAGCAGTTCTTTTGCATCTTCTGCATACTTACCCATTTTCCTCTCCTCCACTTATCTTTTTTACAGAATTTTCCTTCGAACCGCCGCCTCTTCCCTGTCAGAAAACCATTCCTGCCCTGTGGATCCTTCTGTTCTTCCGCTCCCTGCGGAGTGTTTTTTGGTATGCTTTATATATATCATACTTGTTTAAACATGTCAATAGATTTTCAAAAATTTGTTTAAACAAGTAACCGGAAAACTATTGACATCCCATCACCATGTTTTATAATTAGTATATCCGGGAAAATATGACGCCATTCACGTCAGAACAGCCCGTATTTTCTGAAGGAAGGATAATTTTATGCCCAAAGCGATCTATCAGGTGATTTACAGAGATCTAAAAGAAAAAATAGAAAATGACGAGTTTGCCTACCAGGAACTGCTTCCCTCGGAACATCAGTTGATCCAGAAGTATAAGTGCTCCCGGAATACCCTGCGGAGGGCTATCGGGTGCCTTGTGACAGACGGTTACGTCCAGACCATGCAGGGAAAAGGCGTCCGCAATATATACCGTCCTATTGAACAGACCTCCTTTACTATCGGAGAGATTGAAAGTTTCCGTGAATCCGCGGCAAGAAACGGTCTGACGCCCCGCACCCGGGTACTGCTTTTTGCTGAGCTGACCTTAGATGAAAGACAGGCCGCACATACAGGTTTTCCAGTAGGGGCGGAGGTTTATTATCTGCAGAGACTCCATTATCTGGATGAACTTCCTCTGATTTTAAACCATAATTATTTTCTGAAGGAAGCTGTGCCGGGCCTTACAAAAGAAATAGCAGAAAATTCAATTTACGATTACCTGGAAAATACTCTGCATATGACCATCGTAAACAGCAGACGTGTAATGACTGTGGAAAAGATCACAGAGATTGACGAGAAATATCTGAAACTGAACGTAGACGATTATAACTGCCTGGCTGTAGTCAGCAGCCATACCTACAACAGCGATGGGACTATGTTCGAGTACACCCAGTCCCGCCACCGCCCGGATTATTTCCGGTTCTACGATAACGCAGTAAGACGTTGATATACCGCGCGCAAAAAAGGATGCCATGAATCTGATATGCCCCCTGTCAAGTAGACAGGGGGCATATCAATCTCTTCACTGCATCCTTTTCTTTTATTTATGATCTTCTGTTTTCAAGCAAATTTTTCCTGGCCTTTTCACTGTACCGGACACAGGACTATGATTCTCTGGGGAGTGGTCTGAGGCGGGAGGCTTTTGGTGGCAGCCGTATAGAATACGAGCAGATCCTGACTTTCCGGACTGCAGAGAAAACGCTGTCCGTTCAGCGTTTCTATTCTGGTAAGCGGGGAAAGATTCAATTTAAGAGAATTGTCCTCCGCCGTCAGCGTGCTGTCGAAAAATTTCAGATCCACGTTCTGGCCGCTTCTCAGCGGAGCTACCAGCTCAGCCTGATACTGCGGCGGGAAAATTGCCGGAGCCGGAAGGCTGGTATCATAAAATACCGCTACCCTCATCCCTCTGCGCAGTCTTACATTATCCACCACTGTGGTATCTCCCGAGACAACAAAATTCACGATCTCCTCATCTACAGAGACAGAGATCAAAAGAGAACAGCAGGAGCTTCCGTTCTGAAGATTTCTGATCACTCCCGTCACCTTTTTATAAGATGAAAATGTCATAGCACTCAAAACCTTTTTTATTTAGGATATGAGAATATGCGCAAACGGTTCCATCCGGCCGGGGATCCTGCGTGTTTTTCCATCCTACCGTATATAGATTCCGTCTTTTCCCACAAAAGCCCCCTCCGGGCAAAGTTCTCTCCACAGGCCGCCGCCCTGCTCCGTCAGGAATCCATAGTCCTCTTCCATCAAGTGACGGAAGATCGTTTTTGGCATGCCGAAGCGAAGAGTTCTTTCCTCTCCTTCTTTTCCTTCCTGAGTAAAACACGGAAGAGCAACGGCGGCTTCCGCCCGTTCTCCCTCAAATCTTATTCCTGCCCCGCATTCCAGAAGGGTCTCAAAAACAGGCCGGTAATAGGCTTTCAGAAATTGTTCCCGATAAAACTGTACCGCCTCCCCCTGTTTCGGTTTGGGATCCCGTACTACGCCGCAGAGATAGCTTCTCTCATAATATGTCATACATACGGCTGCAGGATCCGGGCTTTTTCCGTTTACAGTGGCAATGGCTTCTACCTGCTGCCGTCCCTTCCTCAGGGCCTGTTCCCTGCGATTGCTGCCGCCTTTTGCTTCCCAGACGCTCCAGGAATCCTTATCTATACAGTAGCCGATCATGTCCGGCCTCCATTCACCGGCAAAAAAGTCGATAAATCCGTCCCCGTTCATTTTTTCTATCAGATTCAAATGACAAAGATAATCCACCCCGTAAAGGCGTCTGCTGATCAGCTTTGTAAAAAACATTCCAAGATAATAAGACATTACGCTTTTTTCTGAAGAATCCAGGTACGCGATCTTTTTTGACTTTTTCAGGCGATCCCCCTCGGTATCCAGGGCCGCTTCCACAAGAAAAATTTTGTAAAGCAGCTCCGCTTTCCTTTTTGCAAAATAAGCGGGAGTCAGCCGCTGCACCGGCATCCCACAGGTAAATACCGCATGGAGCAGTTCCCTGCTGCTGAATTCCAGCTCCATCGTTTCACCGGACAGCCCCGTAGTATTGTCGCAGTCTTCAAGTTCCAAAGAAATCGTATAAGTTTTATCCTCTGTTAAAATCATTACTTTCCCCTTATATACACAGTCTGTCAAAAATCATAAGTAAGCTGCAGACAGCATCTATTTTTTTAAATTATATCATTTCCCCAAGGATGTGCGCAAGAACAAAGCTGAAAGGCGGTTACGATAAAACAAAAAATCCCTTTCTGCGAAAGACGCGACATCATGTCTGTCTATTGACCGCAGAAAAGGATTTTCTTTTTCATGAGCTTTCTATTTCATATAAGTTTTCAGCCAGGAGTAGACCTTCTCCTGTCTGGTCCTATAAGCGCCTACCTGATTTCCTGTATCTGTCTTCAGCGCATCATAAATACTATCAAGGGTGACCGGACGTTTTGTTTTATTAAGGATTCTGGTAACCGCTCCGTATCCTCCCTGATGCCGGACATTGATCAGCATTCCTACTGCTCTTGCCTCTGTGATCCCCAGTTTTCTGATCTCC
Organism: Candidatus Blautia intestinipullorum; assembly: GCA_019120475.1. GTDB lineage: Bacteria > Bacillota > Clostridia > Lachnospirales > Lachnospiraceae > Blautia_A > Blautia_A intestinipullorum. Next base: position 8,382 of record DWVA01000094.1, read on the forward strand.
TGCTCGTATTCTCTGATCTGCTCATACATAAGCTGATCCTGGCAGGCTTTCCCCGCATCCGTAGCAAGAATCTTCTGGATAATTTTCGCTCTTCCCGATTTTTTTGAAATTCTGTATGTAGACCAGTTTTTATTTACAACATCATTCCATACATAATTTTTAGGATCACATGCTTTCCATGTATCCGGATACTTATCATGAATCAGTTTCAGCAGTCTCTGTGCTTCCGTCGCGTACCACTGTCCTGCTCCGATGGTGATCGCATGTTCCGCACTGCTGTTAGTGTACGCTTCTGTGAAATCATCGTAGACCTGATTTTCATAAATCTGGCCGCCAGTCTCTACTGCATAAAGAATTTTTTTCATCACATTAAGCTGATAGCTGTTAAATTCAGAATAGCTGTTGGACGAAGATCCATTTGAGGAAGAGTTTCCTTTTGGCGTCGTAACGAGCCGGCTCTGAGTCATAGGCGCCAGATATCTGACATTTCCGCCTTTCTTATAAGCCCGGACACAGTATACATATTTTGTTCCGCCGGAAACTGTGGTATCCGCCATAGAACGCCTTGTTCTGTTCAGAACAGCGATCTGTTTCCATTTTTCACCTGCCGCTCTCCGGTAGACATAGTATCCGTCGCATCTGGAAACTCTTGTCCAGCTTATGTTTACTCTGCTGCTGGAAACAGCCCTGGCGATCACCGTAGTTTTTAACGGACGGGTAGCTCCTATCACAGGAGCAAAGATACTGTAAACATTCTTCCCGTTTTCTTTGCGGTAAGCGCGTACTCCGTACTGATAAGGCTTGCCGGATGTAAGATTGCGGTCAAGATAGGAAGTCGTGTTCCTGCTCACTACCCGTAGTCTTTTCCATGGAAGTCTCACGGACTCTCTCCGGTAGATCACATAACCCTGCGCAAGGGAGGATTTGTTCCACCGGATTCTGAGGGCAGCCGTACTGGAAGCCTGTACGGTTGCTGTTATCCGCTCATTTCGGATCGTTGCAGCCGCGTTTACCGGAACATCCGTGTAAAAAGCCGCGCTGACCATAAGCAGGACGGCCAGAGCCAGCGAAATAACCTGTTTATATATACTTCTTTTTTTCATCTTTCCATTCCATCCTTCCTTTCCCTCTTTTATAACACTCTTTCTATATTTTAAGAAATAATGGAATGAAAATCAAGTATTTTTTACAAAATATTATGGAATTATTACATTTATGTTAATATCTGTTTTTCAGCCGGAAGTATGTTTACCTTACATCGCCTACAAAAAACAAAGCCATGGTTCCCGGTCCGGAATGAGCCCCTATAGTAGCTCCTACATGATTGATGATCTGCGTCTGCACCGGATATTTTTCTTTCACTTTTGCCGCAAGAAACTCTGCTTCCTCCTGACAGTCGCCGTGGCTGATAAAAACAGTGTCGCAGGAAGAACCGTAGCTTCCGATCTTTTTTTCCATAAGAGAAACAAGTTCCAGAATGGACTTCTTCCTTCCTCGTACTTTTCCGATGGGAATCAGTTTTCCCTCGTCATCCACATGAAGAACCGGCTTGATATTCAGCATGCCGCCAAGCACCGCCGTTGTCCTGGAAACACGTCCGCCTCTGTACAAATGGTTCAGGTCGTCTACAGTAAAAAGATGGACGATATTCTTTTTATGCTCCTCCGTCCAGCGGGCTGTTTCCTCCATATCCGCGCCCTCTTCCTTCATTTTCTGAGCCAGATGCACCAAAAGTCCCTGGCCTAAAGAAGCCGCAAGGGAATCCACCACAGTTATACGGCATTCCGGATATTCCTCCATCAGCTCCTGGGCGGCAATCCGGCAACTGTTGTATGTCCCGCTTAATCCTGAAGAAAATGCAATATGAAGGATATCCTTTCCTTCTTTCAGATATGGCTCAAAAAGCGCCCTGGCGTCACTGGGATTTACCTGAGCGGTTGTAGGAAGAGAACCTGCCCTCATTTTCGCGTAAAATTCTTCCACCGGCATAAAGTTCTCATGAGAATAATGCTTTCCATCCATGGTATAGCTCAGATAAACGCATCCTACGCCATGCTGCGTATAATACTCTTCCGGAAGATCCGCATTGTTATCTGTGGTGATGATATAGTCTTTCATAATATACCCTTCCCGGTCCGTTCCCCTTCCCTTTTCTTTCTGTGTCTGAAAGGAAAGAAGAAAGCCCTTATAAATTTTGCACACCCTGTCTCCGAAAAAATTCTGACATTTTCAAAACAGGCATGTTATTTACATTCATCATATCATCTGAGTCCCCGGCGTGCAAGGAAAATCTGCCGTTCCGGGCCTTATCAGACTCTTGTCTTCTCCAGCCGGAAACGGCAGAACTCCCGCCGACAAACGCATCCTACTGTCCTTCCAGTATTTTCAGGGCCTCCTGAAGCTGATTGTCCTCCTCATGAGAGATTTCCTCTTTGTTCAGAAGCTCTGTGTCAAGCTTAACCTCAACATCCGGCTGGATCCCCACCTCATTGATGGAATTTCCCTTAGGCGTGTAGTAATTGGATACAGTCAGCTTTACGGCGCTTCCATCCTCCAGCTGATGAACTGCCTGGACCACTCCTTTTCCGTAAGTAGTGGTCCCCACGATCGTCCCGATGCCATAATCCTTTACCGCTCCCGCAAAGATTTCTGAAGCGCTGGCGCTGCTTTCATTGACAAGGACCGCCAGCGGCATCTCCAGAGGAGTTTTCCCTTCGGAATATTCTTCCTGGCGGTTTCCGTATTTATCCTCTGTATATACGATCAGACCTTCCGGCAGAATATCATTCAGAACTTCACAGACAGAAGTCAATAATCCTCCGGGATTGTTCCTGAGATCAATGACAAGGCGCTCCATCCCCTGTTCTTCCAGTTCTTCAAAGGTTTCCTCATATTGCCCCGGAGCAACTGCCGTAAACTGCGAAATCCGGATATAACCTGTTTTCCCGTCCAGCATTTCTCCAAATACAGAGGTGAGCTCCACATCCTGGACTTTTACGGAAATCTCCAAAGGCTCCTCCTGATCCTGTCGGTGGACTGTAAGCTTTACCTCCTTCTCTTGTGCATTTTTTATCATTTCCACAACCTGAGAAGCATCCATTTCCGTAATATCCTTTCCGTCTACAGCACTGATGACATCCCCTTCTTTCAGTCCCGCCTGGTCTCCCGGACCGTCCTCATAGCATTCCGCGATCTTTACTCCACCCTCCGGATTTTCCTGGATCGTTACTCCGATTCCTACATAAGATCCTTCCGTAGCGGAATTTTCCTGCTCATACTCTTCCTTTGTATAATAGCAGGAGTAAACGTCTCCAAGTCCGTAGACCAATCCCTTGTACAGACCTTCCGCCAGACTGTCCTCATCCTTTTCTCCAAGATATTCCTGGTCGATCAAAGCTTCCAGAAAACGCAGCTTCTGTACATGTTCCGGATCTGAAAGGACTCCTCCGGCCATCCTGGTATAGCCGAAACAGGCTCCGGCCGCTACCGCAGACGCAGCCAGAATTCCGGTGATCACTCCTTTGATATATGCTTTATGCTTCATGATATCTCCTTTTTTCGTGATAATGTTCAATAAAATATATACGGCATGAAGTCTGTTTATTTAAAACAAAACCTCATGCCGTATGTGATAAGAGACTTCTGCGGCCGCAGCTTAAACTCTCAAATGTTTTCTGGTGGTCCAGAAGCTTCCGATCAGACCGATCCCGATTCCCAGAGCTATACTGATAGGCACCAGAACGCGGTATATCTGCAGCACAGGAATAAAGTCCACCACTCCTGTCAGCACATTGAATCTGGTAAGCACATATTCTACCGCTGTATTATACAGGAAATAAAGAGCTGTCAGCGGGATTGCCGCGCCGATGATCCCCAGAAGCATTCCCTCCAGGACAAAAGGCGCCCGCACAAAGGCGTCTGTAGCCCCGATATATTTCATGATTCCGATTTCCTCCTTGCGGACAGAAATACCAACCGATACGGTGTTGCTGATCAGGAAGATCGAGATCACAAGAAGTATCACAATAATGATAATGGATGCGTAAGATACAAACTTATTAAAGGTTCCCAGCGTATTCGCCGCCTGTTCCGACTGCTCTACCTCGCGCACATGATCCAGACCTTCAATATAAGTGACCAAATCGCTCTGCATCTCTATCTGGTTCATATAAACCGCATAGTTGGCGGAGTTTACAAGAGGATTGTCATCCCGGAATCCCTCCGCCGCGTCTGATCCCTGAAAATACTGATCCTTAAATTCCTGCCATGCTTCATCGGCAGATGTGAATTCGATCTTTTCCACTTCCGGACGCTGCAGGATCTGTTTGCCGATCTCGTCGATCTGTTCCTGGGTGGTTCCCTCGTCAAAAAACACGGTAATAGGCACTTCCTGTTCTACCTTATGAGCAATGTTGTCCACATTGTTCACGATCGAATAGAACACACCCACCAAAAAAATACAGGCCGCCATGGTAAGAATCGACGCTATGGAAAACATCCAGTTTCTCTTTATATTTACAATTCCCTGTTTCAGGGTAAACCACAATGTACTAGGCCTCATGATATCCTCCCTCTTTCTCATCGCTGACAATGACGCCTTCCTGCATGGTAACTACCCTCTTCTTCATTGCGTTTACAATCTCTTTATTATGAGTTACCACCAGTACTGTTGTTCCGCGCTCATTGATCTGCTCCAGAAGCTGCATGATCTCCTCAGATGTCTTGGGATCCAGATTTCCGGTAGGCTCATCGGCCAGCAGAATATCCGGACGGTTCACCAATGCTCTGGCAAGCGCTACTCTCTGCTGTTCTCCGCCGGAAAGCTCATCCGGAAAAGATTTGTATTTTCCGGCAAGTCCCACTTCCTGGAGGACCTCCGGCACACGTTTACGGATCACTTTGCCCGGTCTTCCAATGACTCTCTGGGCAAAGGCCACATTTTCATATACATTCCTGTCCTTCAGAAGGCGGAAATCCTGGAACACAACGCCGAGCTTCCTGCGGTATTTCGCAACACGCCGGTGCTTCATCGTCTCCAGACGCTCTCCGCTGACGATCATCTGTCCGCTGGTACTGTCAAGCTCCTTCATCAGCAGCTTGATCAGTGTCGACTTGCCGGACCCGCTGCTTCCCACCACAAAGACAAACTCACCCTTGTCTACATGTAAGTTTGCATGGTTTACAGCCGGAAGGCCTTTTCCATAAGATTTACTTACATCAATCAGATCAATCATAATGTCCTCCTCTGTTTCTGTTCTGCTGCTCAAAAGAAATCCAGCGTTTCTTTTTCATCTATCTTTTCTGCGCCGCCTGTAAACATGAAAATGCTGCCAGAGCCTCCGGCAGCATCTCCCTGCATCTTGCGGCACAAATATATTAACGTTTTTGTAACAATGTTGTAACATATTTAGTGACGGATTGCAAGCATTTTTCTTGTATTTTTCAGGATTTCATAAAAATTTCATATATGAAGCAGTTACTGAACAATGGATTTTCCGGTCTTAGTACTCCAGAGTTTCCATATATTTCATGTATTTTACCACCATGAGGGCGATCTTAAAGGTAATCGCGTCCTCAAATACTCTCAGATCCAGCCCTGTGCTTTTCTGGAGCTTATCCAGACGGTACACAAGAGTATTTCTGTGAATATAAAGCTGCCTGGAGGTTTCGGAAACGTTCAGACTGTTCTCAAAGAACTTGTCGATAGTTACCAGAGTTTCCTCGTCAAAATCATCCGGCGACTTGTTCTCAAAAATTTCCTTAATGAACATTTTGCACAGCGGTATCGGAAGCTGATAGATCAGTCTGCCGATCCCAAGAGAACTGTAAGCGATCACATCTTTTTCCCCGAAAAAGATCTTGCCTACGTCAAGGGCCATCCTCGCCTCTTTGTAGGAACGGGAAACTTCTTTCAGTTCATTGACAATAGTACCGTATGCAATATGCGTCTCTCCATCCTGGCTGTATCCCAGCGTATCCAGGATCGCGTGGGAAAGCTTCTCCATATCGCTGTAGTCTTCGCCGTCTTCAAGCTGCTTTACAATGATGATGCTCTTCTCATCCACTGCAGTGATGAAATCCTTTGTCTTTCCGCCAAAGAAGCTTTTGACGCTCTCCATGATATTGTGGTCTTTTTCCTGCTGCATCTCCATGATCATGACCACACGGCGCACATCCGCGTCTATATGAAGTTTTTTTGCCCGGTTATAAATATCCACAAGAAGCAGATTGTCCAGAAGAAGATTCTTGATAAAGCTGTCCTTGTCAAACCGTTCTTTATACGCGATGATCAGATTCTGGATCTGGAAAGCGGCAAGCTTGCCCACCATGTAGGTGTCTTCGTCATCGCCGTGAGCCACCAGTATATATTCAAGCTGGTAATCATCGCATACCTTGAAATACTGAAATCCTTTTACAAGCTGACTGTCCGCCTGGGATTCCACAAATGCCTGTATATCCCCCGGCTGAATCGAAAAATCGGAAAATGTAGAGGCCAGAACCTTGCCCTCTGTGTCAATAATACAGAATTCTGTTCTGGATATTTCTTTTAACCCTTCCAGGGTATTCTGAAGTACCTGATTTGATATCATTTGCTTACATCCCTTCCCATATCTTGTACATGCTTCTTTACAATTTCCCCACAAGAATTTGTACATAGAAATATTTTAATACAAAATCACCAAAAATAAAAGAGGAAAATAGAACTTTTTTACAAATTTTTGTGTATTTTTCCTATCTTTCGATAAAACCTTCCCCATGAACTTCCCGGACATCTCCTACAATGACGAAAGCGGAGGGATCGATCTCGTCCACCTTTTCCTTAAGGGCGATCAGTTGTTTTTTCCCCAGCACGCAGTACAGCATCAGCTTTTCCTGGCCGGAATACATGCCTTTGGCGCTGATCCCGGTAACGCCCCGGTCCAGATCGTTCATGATCATTCTGGAAATTTCATCCGGCTTTTCTGTGATAATGTAGACGGATTTTGAAAATTTCAGGCCCTCGATCAATCCGTCGGAAACCTTTGTCACAAGAAAAACAGCAATGATCGCATACAGAGCCCGTTCCATTCCAAACACAAAGGCTCCTACAAGGACGATAGTTCCATCTACAAACTGCATGATCTGGGCTATAGAATAATGTTTCAGGTATTTCTGGATAAGAGCGGAAAGCATATCTGTCCCTCCGGTAGTACCGCCGCCTAAGAATACCATTCCGATCCCCACACCCATGAGACAGCCTCCGTAAACCGCTGAGAGCAGCAGATCCTCAGAAAGCGCCCATCCCGGCAGCACAGCAAGCCAAAGGGTAAGCGAACCGTCTCCGATCAGCGCCTTTTTCGCAAAAGTCATCCCTTTCATCCTTATCGCCAGAAGGAACATGGGAATATTCAGGGTCATATTTGTCAGCCACAGCGGCACTTCCCAGCCGTACAGATTTCCGGAAGCAGCCTTTACCAGAATGGAAATGCCGGAAAATCCCCCTGTTACCAGCCCCGCAGCGTCAAAACAGGAACTGATTCCCAAAGCCATCAGTCCGGTTCCTATGAAAATAGTCAGATATTCGATATACCAGGGTTTCTTTCCTGTAAGTGCCATAGTCTCTCCTTTCTGTTCCGTTATTGCTTTGCCATGCTGAAGTTTTTCTAAAAAGACGAAAAGAACGGGCGGCGGCCAAATGGCCGCTTCCCGTTCTTATTCTGCCCTATTTCTTCGGCATGTTTACAAATTTCACAAAACGATAGCTCTCTACGATCTGGAAATATTTTACGATTCTGGGATACAGCGGCTCCGCCGCCTCTCCGAATTCTTCTTTTACAAGAGCCGCGATATCAGCCACAGTCCTTTTTCCATCGATCAACGGCCAGATAAAGCTGCCCTGTCTGTCCAGATGAACCTTGGTAAAACGAGGTTTGCTGAAGACTTTCTGAGCGATCGTATTCATGATACCAGTATTTTCCACTTCCAGGATCACACGTTCTTTCAGGTCTTTATGCCATCCCAGAGCTTCATTTCTTTCTGGAATCAGATCCAGATAGTTAATATCATTATTCTGTTTTTTATTTTTTTTTCTCATCAGGCTTTTCTTTTATTCCACAGTGAGAATTTCAGCAGAAGGAGGATCATCAGGATCATGATCACTACGCCGCCGATATTACCCAGGTTGATCACACCGGAAATATCCAGGCTGATTCCTGCTACTGTCAGAATCGCAAGGGCTATACCTACCAGACCCTCTCCTGCGATCATACCTGCACAATACAGAGTACCGTTGGTGGACTGAGACTCTCTCTTTTCCTTTGAAACGTTCTTTCTGCCGTCCATGAACAGACGTACAACGCCGCCGATCATAATGGTAGCGTTCAGATAGATCGGAAGGTAAAGACCGATCGCAAAAGGCATTACCGGAATTCTCAGGATCTCCAGGCCCAGTGCCAGGAACACGCCGATGAATACCAGGTTCCACGGAAGATTTCCGCCCATGATTCCCTCTACGATCATCTTCATCAGAGCTGCCTGCGGAGCCGGTACGTTTGCTGTGCCGTATCCCCATGCCGCATCAAGAAGATAGAGAACTCCTCCGATGGCAAGAGCTGCGATCACAACACCCAGCATCTCACCAATCTGCTGTTTCTTCGGTGTCGCGCCTAAGAGATAACCGGTTTTCAGGTCCTGTGAAGTATCGCCGGCGATCGCCGCAACAACACAGATAACGGAACCGATGGCAATAGCGCCTTTCATACCGTCAATACCTGTCTGTCCGCTGGCTTTGATTGCCATTGTGGCAATCAGAAGCGTCGCGATGGCCATACCGGAAACAGGGTTGTTGGAGCTTCCGATCATACCTACCATGCGGGCAGATACAGTTGCAAAGAAGAAGCCGAACACTACGATCAGAGCTGCACCCAGGAAAGTTACCGGAATTGCCGGAACCACCCAGATAATGAATACCATGGCAATGATTCCCACAAGAATAGCAGCCATAGAGATATCCTGTTCTGTTCTCAGAGCACTCTTTGCTGAACCGCCCTTCATGTCTCTCATGGAGTCGCGGAAAGTTCTTACGATCAGCGGCAGAGACTTGATCAGGGAAATAATACCGCCCGTAGCGATTGCTCCGGCACCGATATATTTTACATAGTTTGTCCAGATATTAGCGGCTCCCCCTTCCGCATAAAGCTGGGCGATAGTCACGCCCTGATCTGCAGGGTACAGCCAGGTATCCGGTCCGAACAGACAGATCAGCGGAACGATTACCATCCAGCCTACGAGAGAACCTACGAACATAAAGGAAGCGATTCTCGGTCCTACGATATATCCCACACCAAGAAGGGCCGGATATACTTCCATACCGATTTCACCTTTAAAGGATTTAAACGCTGCCGCAACATCGGCAGGAACCACTTTCAGTCCGTCTACTATAAATTTGAATACTGCCGCGATTCCCATTCCGGAGAAAACGGTAGCTGCATTGGAGCCGCCTTTTTCACCGGCAAGAAGCACGTCTGCACATGCTGTTCCTTCCGGATAAGTCAGTGTGGCATGTTCTTTTACGATCAGCGCGTTACGCAGCGGCACCATAAAGAGCACACCGAGAATACCGCCGCAAAGCGCGATCAGTGTGATCTCTACAAGGCCCGGTTTTTCACAGAGACCTTCTTCTGCCCATAAAAAAAGCGCCGGCATGGTAAAGATAGCGCCGGCTGCCAGTGATTCTCCGGCAGACCCGATGGTCTGAACCATGTTGCTCTCCAGGATGGAGTTTTTCTTCATAATTACGCGGATGACTCCCATGGAGATAACTGCCGATGGAATGGACGCAGATATCGTCATACCGACACGAAGACCAAGATAGGCATTGGCCGCGCCGAATACGACAGCGAGAATCAGGCCCATAATTACAGACGTTGCCGTAAATTCCGGAGTAATCTTTTCCGCCGGAATGTACGGTTTAAACTCTTTGTTGTCGTTCATTGATTTCCTCTCCCTTTGTATAATTTTAAAGACCATGTATCATTATAAACATATAAAGAGGCTTTTGCAAGAATATTTTTATCTATTTTGCACATTTTTCTATAGAAAATTTTCATTTTCCGTCAAGAAATCCTGTCATCCCTCCGCTTCCAACTGTTTCGTCAGATATCTTCCTACAATTTTAGAAAAATTACGGATGTCACGGATATATGCAAAATCTTTTCCGAATATTTTTTTCTCTGTGGCCAGGTCCTTTTCTTCTCCTGCAAAGACTCCCAGAACACTCACATTCAGGTTTCTGAGACGGCGTACCTCCGTAGCCGTATCCGCCACAGCTTCTTTTCCCTGATAAGGCCTGGGATTCCTCGCGTTCGGACGGTTCACGATCACATCGTAGGGCCTGCCGTCGCTGAGTACGATAAGGATCTTTTTCTCTTCTTCCCTCTGCAAAAGTCCGTATCCTGCTGTTTTCACCGCAAGTCCGTCTCTGTTGTTGGAAGAGGTGACGTAGTTGAAAATATTTTCATTGGCGGTTCTCGGATCGTCGTACTCCCGGAAACGGTGAAGGATCGTATAATCCCAGAAGGTACAAAAACTCATCACTCTGTGAGGAATATCCACAGTGCTGAGCGCCTCGCTTATAATGTATGCCTGAAGGGCAACCTCTCCCTGACGGCTCATCTGAGATCCGCTGGCGTCGATAAGTACGTCCACCACAAAATCAGAAGCGTCGTTTTTCAGCTCCCGCACGAACACCTTGGCGTCGCTGCTCCTTCCGATCCGCCACAGTCTTGCCGGAACGATCCGTCCCCTGTCCGACAGCACAGTCTGAGGCTCCTTTCGCAGCACCAGTTCTTTTCTTAAGGTATCTGTCAGGACTTTGATATTGTTTTTTACAAGTCTGTGTTTGTCATGATACAGCCATATATTTTTATTTCTCAGACGCTTCGCATATTCATACTGATAATTCCTCTTTACCGGATTTTTCAGAACGCCCTCCGTAAAATAGAGGCTGCAGTCCCCGTGGATTCCCCGGCACATCAGATGATTCATTCTTTTTTCTTCCATCTCGCTGAGATATGTTTTCCCATAATTCAGTTCCACATAAGTATGGGCCTTTTCCAGCGCTTCCGGAGACAAAACGGTGATCTTATGTTTTTTCCGGCGCTTTTCTTCCATCTCCTCTGTAACGGCGCTGCTTTCCAGGTTTGTCATATTGCTGGTAAGCTGTTTTACATAGCTTTCCAGAGCCTCCTCGTACATCTCCTCGGAAAGAAAATCCTCCCAGGAATATTCCATAAGTTCTTCCAGAGTTACGGAAAGCACCTTTTCCAGAGATCCATGTCTTCTTTCAAACATGGGATCGATCACAGAATTATACAGACGGTCGATGATCTTTATCAGTTCCATGGTATCGGAAGCTGTTTCCGCCTGCCTCACTATATCCAAAAAAATCCGGATACTTTTCTCCGTCCGGAATTCCGTCCCGTCCAGTCTTCTTCTTAAAACAGCGATCTTCAGCCTTCCCAGCACGTCTTCCTGGGAGGGCATCGTTTCAAACTCCTGATCAAGGATATCTTCAAATGCCTGCCTCTGCATTCTTCTGACGCCGGGACGTTCCGCGCATATTTTCTCCCCGATAGCTTCCTCAATGCAAAGCTGGGCAATAGAGGTAAGTTCCTCCTCTCCTGCCTGGCAGAAAATCTTTTTCACAAGATAAAGCCCCAGCATGTCCTTGTCGTAATAGCGCGCAAAAGCGCCCTCTTTGATCCCGTCGTAAAGGGCGATGGCCTCGGATCTTAAAAAAAGCTCTGTATTGGGTTTAAATTCCAGGGTATAATCGCCGCTTACTGTCCACAGAAGATTTTTTATTCTGTTTTCCAGCTCCAGCCGTCTGTCTTCAAGCTCCGGGATTCCGGAATCCTCTTTATTCATAAACATCCTCTTTTGTCCAGTCTTTTGGTATCCTGGTACGGACTATATCTTCTATGATTTCCTTTTCAAATGCGTCAAAAGTTTTATTGACGACTCCCATCTGAAGAGCTTTCCATGGAGAAAGTCCCGCGCTTACGATCTTCATAGCCGCCAGAAGCCCTCTTAAATCCAGTGACTTTGTGGATATCTCCCCGTTCATCGCCTTTAGCTGAATATCAAGAAATACGCCGGCGAACTGTTCCACCGCATCTGGTTTTGCCGCCGGAAACATCCTCTTAAAGA
>DWVA01000095.1 GCA_019120475.1 Candidatus Blautia intestinipullorum
CACAGGAAAGAGATGTAAAACTCCAGGAAATACAGGCAGATTGGAGTGCGAATTATCCGGATCATACGCTTGAGATTGTGGATGAATATGAAACCAAGCTGAAAGATAATCTGGAATATTATCTTGGAATCTTTCTTTTAGAGCAGTGGGATGAAAGTACCCAGAAATCATTTTTGGGATATTCGGGAAGTTTGGATACAAATTTGCAGACAAGCCTGACAAGTCCCTATGACGCTTATTTTGAAGAAGCTGCTAATACCTACAATGTTCCGGTAGCATTATTGCTTGCAATGGGACAAGTAGAATCCGGATTTGACCCGAACGTGGTCTCTGGCGCTGGAGCAATTGGTATCATGCAGTTGATGCCAGGAACAGCTGCGTCTCTTGGCGTAGAGAATCCTTATGATCCCAGACAGAACATTATGGGCGGCGCAAAGTATGTGGCGCAATTGATTGAGCAGTTTCGGGATTTCCCTAATGCATTGGAGCTTGTTATTGCTGGTTATAATGCTGGACCACAGGCCGTGGTAAATGCGGGGTATCAGGTCCCTGCCTACACAGAGACACAAAATCATGTCCGAAAAGTGATGGATTATTTGACAGTGACGGATCTTGATAGAGACGAACAAGAGCAGGACACGGAGAGCCTGGAGAATTCCTATACTTTATTGAAAACGGCGGTGCAGGATCATGTAAGCCGTTTTTTTTCATGGTCGAATACAGGGGTAGAAGAAACGACACAAAAGCAGAGCGTGTATTACTTAAATACAGAAGGCGCCAGGGTGGAAATTTCTAAGGAAACTTATGAGGAATTAAAAGAGAGTGGACAGAATGTTACCTCGGAAGAGACAGAGGTTCCGGTTAAACGGGCAGAATACACTTTGGCGTTGTTGCTTAATTCCCAGCTTTCAGGTACGGCGACAGGGTATGAATATAAATATGTCCTGGATCAGCCGACTTTCGAACTAGTTATCCGTGTTTTACAGGTTATGCAGGATGGAGTAGACGCATTAAAGGATGCGTTTTTTTCTTTGTTTTCCTGGACCGACTTTGTAACAGGAGGGAACATAGAGGATTCCTATGTTGGGAATATCGATGCTACTGGTGATGTAATTCATTATGATACGGTTGGAAATGGCGTGAAAGAAGTCGTGTATTTCAACCAATTGGAAGAACCCTGGGCAAGCCTGCCGTATGCAAGCAGCACTGTGGCAAATTCCGGATGCGGACCTACTTCAATGGCGATTGTGATTTCGACTCTTACTGGGAAAAATGTAACTCCGGAAATGACAAAATCTTTTGCAGAGGATAATGGAGAATATGTGCAGGGTCAGGGAACCAGTCATTCTTTTATCGGAAATGCAGCGGCACATTGGGGCCTGACCTGTGAAAGAGTGGGAAAGGACCGGATGGATGATGTTGTGCAGGCACTGAAAGAAGGAAAAATGGTTGTAGAAATCTGTGAGGCTTATACGATAACCGGCGGTAGTAGTGGACACTTCATTGTTCTGACAGGAGTGACAAGCGACGGTTATATCACCATAGCTGACTGTGCCAGCCGTGAACGGACCGGTAAGGTATATAGTGTAGAAACGATAAAAAGCTATGGAAGGGACCTGTCAGCAGGAGCATTTTGGATTATTGGAAAGTAGGTGAGAAATACGAGGTTAAAAAAATCCGTCATGATCGTCCTTTTGTCTTGTGCCTTCTTTGTTGTATCTGCTGTGACCGTATTCGCAGAGGAAGCTCCTTTGGACTTGCCTGTGATTACACAGTGGATTGAGGGAAAAGGCTATGATTCTACTGGGAAAATGCTGGCAGATACATGGGCCTATGACTCAGTAAATGTCTCGGGAAAGTATGTTCTGTTTGGAACAGAGGGAGAAGTGCTTCAAAAAGCAGAAGACTGGCAGGAAAGAAATGAAACGGAAGAAAATTACTCGGTTACAGATCAGAATACAGGAATCATAGCGATACGGTGCAGCACTTTTCCGGATTTTACTGGAATCGTTGAGGGAGTACTTGAAGAGAAAGGAGGAACCCAGTATCCGTTTGAATTAGATTATGAGAATGGATATAGCAGCAATATATCTGTCAGTACGGGAAATTATAGACTTATACTTACTGCATATGATGATAAGTTCTATTATCAGATCAGCTTCGAAGAAGAACGGATAGAAATACAGGAGTCTGATTTTAAAATTATAAATCTTCAGGTAACTCAGGAAACCAAAGGCGAGAGAAAAGAACAGGATACGGCGAATCATGAAGAAGAGCTTTCCTTAAGCGGATTCGATGGAGAAAGGAAAGAACTTTCAGAAGAAGAGCTGAAGAAAATGGGAACCTTTTTTCTGCTTACCATTGCAATCTGCCTGATCGGGTATGGGATTTATCGGAAAAGAAAGAAAACATACACTTGATATTCGAAAGGGGGCATGAGATGTCAGGAAAAGAAAAGGTGGATATTTACACGATACCACCGAACTTTGCAGAATCTGGAAAGTGGTTTTCAGGAAGGATTGATGCGGGGAATGCAGTAGAGGCGGCAATATTGTCGCTTTTTTTAGTGAAACTTCTTCTGGAATTGCCGATAGATGGCGAAATGAAAATTTACGCTGGTGTGATATTTATCCTGCCGGTTACTATTTTTGCAGTAATCGGAGTACAAGGGGAGCGTCTGACCTTATTTTTATTCCATGTTCTGTGTTTCCTAAAAAAACGCCGGGTACTTGAAAAGCCAAGTGGAAAGTACCAATTAGAGAGAAAGCGCAGGATAGAAAGGAGAAAGCGTAGAGCTGAGAGAAGAAACCTGAAAAGGAAAGGAGGTAATGGAGATCAGTCAGGAAATCAAAGAACTGGAAGCAAGGCTGCGAGAGGCACGAAGAGAAGAAAAGCGAATACAAAAAGAGGAGCGGATCCATCGGCAGAAGCAGAAAAAAGCTGAAAGAGAGCAGGAACGAGAAGAAAGCCGGGTACGGCGGGAAATTCAGAAAGAAGAAGAAAAGCTAAGGCGATCTTTAGCAAATCCGCAGTTGGAAAAGGTAGATACTGGGACACATCATAACAGGAAAAGATCTGTTCACAATAAGAAAGTTCAAGAGGATAACCAGGATCTTCTTCCTATGACATGGGCTGCAACGTATCTTCCAATTAAAAAGATCAAGAATGGAATCATTTATACGGAGGATGGCAGATATGTAAAAATGCTTGAAATTCTACCTATAAATTTTTTGCTTCGTTCACCTTCTGAGCAGAGAAATATTGTTTTTTCCTTTTTAAGCTATTTAAAAATTGCTCCGATTCGGATGCAGTTTAAAATCGTTTCGAAAAAAGCAGACATTGCAGAGTATTTGGAGAAGATCCAGGAAGAGATTGAGCGTGAGGAGGATGAACAATGCAGGATTTTGCAGGAGGATTATGCGAAATTAATCCGTTCTATTGGTACGAAAGAAGCAATTACCAGACGGTTCTTTTTGATCTTTGAATATCATTCCTATGATGGGAATCGTAATCCGAAGGAAAAAGATGTGTATCTGAATATCCGGTCGGCAGTACAGACGGCAAAAAAATATCTTGCGATGTGCGGGAACGTGGTTCTGGAGCATGAAAATGAATCCCGTTTTTGCGTAGAGGTACTGTATCAGATTTTGAATCGGAAAACAAGTGTTACCGTGCCTCTTTCAGAAAGGATTCGGAAAGTTTCCGAATGGTATAGAAAAGAAAACGGGAAAGAAAGTCTTTCACGTTTGCCGGTTACGGAGTTGTTTGCTCCTCATGCTATTGATTTCAAACATCGTAATTATGTGGTGTTTGATGGCGTATACCATACATATTTATATATTCCTTCTAATAAGTATCGAATCCGTGTCCCTGCTGGATGGCTTTCCCTTTTGATCAATGCGGGAGAGGGAATTGATGTGGACATCTTTTTCTTCAAGCAGGATAAAGTAAAATCTGTGGAACGGATTGGCCGAAGAATCCGGCTGAACCGTTCAAAATTGAAGGAAACATATGATACCAATACGGACTATGATGATCTGTCGGAATCAATTCGTGCGGGCTTTTACTTAAAGAATGGGCTGAGCGGCAGTGAAGAGCTTTACTATATGGCAACGCTCATTACGATTACGGGACATTCAGAAAAAGAGGTAGAGTGGCGTGCCAGGGAAATGTCAAAACTGCTAAGTTCCCAGGACATAGGAACTGCCAGATGTATTTTTTCAGAAGAAGCAGCTTTCTTATCTTCCTTGCCAATCTTAAATCTGGATCAGAACCTATACAGGAAAGCAAGGAGGAATATTTTAACTTCGGGCGTAGCGGCCTGCTATCCTTTTGTGAGCTATGAAATGTCCGACCGTGATGGAATCCTTATGGGGGTTAACAAGGCGAATAACTCCCTTGTAATCGTAGATATTTTTAACTCGGAGGTTTATAAGAATGCCAATATTACAATCTTAGGAACCAGCGGAGCAGGAAAAACGTTCTGCCTTCAGTTGATGGCTCTGAGGATGCGGCGAAAAAATATTCAGGTATTTATCGTTGCACCGGAAAAAGGGCATGAACTGGCAAGAGCCTGCCAGAATATCGGTGGGGCTTATTTGAAAATTGCACCCGGGTCGGATTATGGGATCAATATCATGGAGATCCGGCCCAGCGATCAAAGTGCGAGGATCATCTTAGATGGGGAGGCGTCCCAGCGGTCCGAACTGGCAATGAAGATTCAGAGTCTCCATATCTTCTTTACGATCCTGATACCGGATATTACCCATGAGGAACGGCAGCTTCTAGATGAAGCCTTTATCCTTACTTATAAAGAGAAAGGAATTACGCATGATAATGCAAGCCTATGGGATGAAAACCATCCGGGTAAATATAAAGAAATGCCCATTCTGGGCGATTTATACAGGATCCTTTTAAAAAAAGAAGATACGAAACGGATGGCAAATATTTTAAACCGATTGGTCAATGGCTCTTCATCTAATTTTAACAGACGGACCAATATTGATTCAGATAACAAATATATTGTCCTTGATATCTCTGAAATGCAGAGTGATCTGGGACTTGCGACATTTACGGCTTTGGATTTTGTGTGGTCGAAAGTAAAAGAAGACCGGACAAAAGAAAAAGCTTTTTTTATTGACGAATGCTGGGCGTTACTGGCTGATAATGAACTGACTGCAAATTATATCCTGGAAATATTTAAAACCATCCGGGGCTATGGTGGCGCTGCGGTCTGCGCAAGTCAGGATCTGGAAGATTTCTTCTCCCTTAAAAATGGAAAATATGGGAAAGGTGTCCTGAACAATTCCAAGACAAAGATCATCCTAAATCTGGAGCATAAGGAAGCGGAGATCGTTAAAAATGAAATGGATCTTTCTGAAGCGGAGACATTAGCAATCACCAGGTTCGAAAGAGGAAACGCCCTGATCTCAACTAACAATAATAATCTACTGGTTGAATTTAAAGCCAGCCAGTTAGAGAAGGATCTGATCACTACGGATCGTAAAGACTTGAAGGAATTAAAAGAACGGCTAGAGAAATATGGTGGTCAGGCCTATGGCAGGAAGGGGGCATAAGAAATGATTACTAACAAAGCGTAATTTATGCGTAAAAAATACGCATTTATTATTTTGAACTAATCGGAATGCGCAATGATTGCGTATATTCGTGAGAAAGGAGAATGCATTGGAATACGTGAATAATCAAAAGCAGGTCGAGAAACAGATCCTTGAACTGGTAAAAAAATATAATGTCTTATACAAGAAACAGCTCTATGAGTTTTTTGCTGTAGACGGTCGGGAAAAATTTGTAGGGAAAGCGCTGCATTCTCTATTAAAGGATCGGTTTCTTTATCTTAATGATGTAACACAGATGGTGTATCAGCATGAAAAAGCCTATGAGTTCAGAGAAAAAGGCACACTTATGGCTTTTTGGGTATTGATATCCTTGATGAAACAAAAGAAAATAGAGAACCACTTTTTGTCTTCTAGAGAGGAATATCCGGTCCGGATTATTTTTGTGGGAGATGCGGAAATCTATGATATTTTATATGTTTCTGAGGAAGAAATCCAACTGGTAAATAACCTTTTTTCAAGAAAGAGAATTGAGGGCTGCCAGCATGTTGTGATAGTGGAAGATAAACATGAGATTCCGCAGCTTCAAATTCCTGATGCAATTGGATTTTGCACAGTTTCAGAAGAAGATGGAGGAGTTGAGTATTATCGCAGAGACGAATGAAAAGGAGGTATTACAGAAACTAAAAAAACAGCTTGATGCAGGCCAAAAGGCGGCAGGACATGTGGAGCAGATGCTGGCTGAATCCCGAAATCTACTGCTTGCATATTCCAGAAAAACGGTAAATATTCATTACGAAAATCTAAGTGATATGATCGTGGAAGCTGCAAAAAGTTCAGAGGTTCTCACCGAAAAAATGAGACGGTTAGTTTTAGAAATGACACTGGATACCAGGAAGTATGAGCGTTATAAATCGGATGTCGTATTGATCCATGGGATTGAACTGAACTATCAGGATGAAATTCTATGCATTTCACTTCCGGTATTGATCCCTCACAGAAAAGCTGAATATACAGACTATATTTACCGGCCCCTTTATACTGCATTTCAGCATTGGTGTATGCAGCAGGCGGAAAGTAATCAAGTGATCCCGGAATACAAAAATTGCACCGTTTGTTTCTTTCATCTTTATGACAAAAATTTGCCGTTATATAGGGTACGTGACCATGACAATATGGAGGAAAAACATGTCCTTGATGTAATAGCAAATTTCTTTTTGACATCGGACAGCGGTTACTACACCAGCACTTATCATGAGACTCGGATGGAAGAAAAAGACAGGACAGTCATTTATTTGATTCCAGCGGATCTTTTTCCTGCCTGGCTGCAGGAAAAAAGGGGACAAATGATATCGAATTTTTTATAGGTAGAGCAACTGCTTTTTTCGATATCTGAAATCGGACGAAATGTCCGGAAAATCAAGGGGTTAAAAAAGGATTCCTGCACGGAATCTACCCAAGTATGGAAAAGGTAGGGTACGCATATGAGCAGACATTCCGCAGGGGAAAAGATAGAAAGAAAAAGGGATATACTCCTAAAAATAATCGCTATTTCAGGAGAACTGCCGTCATATTTGATAAGTATGATTATTGGTTCTTCATCCTATGCAGCCAGCCTGGTCACTACGTTGAAGAAGGAAGGATATATTCACGTTCGATCAAAGGATGGCCTTAGAGGATATATTTTAAGTAGAAAAGGAAAAACGTATTTGTTAAGTCATTATGAGGCGGATATGCGGGACTATTTAACGGGAGCAAGAGAGACAAATCACATCAAATCGGAGAAAGAAAAAAGGCTCCGGCTTCATCGTATGAGTCTTGCATGGACGCATTTTTTTATGCAAGGGTGCTACATATTTCCATCCCAAAAACCTAAGATTTTCAGTGATGCTTTTTTTATAAAACGGGAAACGGGAACCTATTATGGTAGCCAGGAGCTAAAGGAGGGAGCTGACAAAATAAAAGCCTCCAGAGCCTGCGGCCTGTTTCTGAAAAATGGAGAAGCTTTTGTGGTATATCAGACCATGGAGAATCTATTAAAATGGGCGAAAAAAACAGAGTATGCTATGCGTGCATGGGTGGAAGGAAAGGCACTTAGGCATAACCTGTCGTGGGGAAGCGATGCGATGTTTTTAGGAAATTCCATGGCGTTCCTACTCCAGATCCTAAAAAGTACGGGAGGGCTAAAGAACCAATTGTTTCAAGTGGATGATACCTATGAACATTACTATTATGTACCGTGCTTGGCCATTTTTTCTGTCATACAGACGGATCTAATCGTAGATGGTAAAACGACGAAATATTTTGAAAAGTTTTTATATACCATGTTGGACGATATCGAAACTCAGGGTTTCTCTGTCCATGCAGGGTATATAAAACAGCGGCGGGTCTATTTCTGTTACGAAATGGAACTAAAGCATTTGATTCAGGTCAAAATGGATTTGGAGAGGAGAGGGAATGGGGTTGTGGTCTGTCTGGATTATCAAGCGGAGACCTTAAAAGAATATTTTGGAGAGGAGGTGGAGATGATGGTTCTTGTTTGCCAGAAGGTAAAACAGTATCTGGACATGCAGAGATCGTAGATGCATATCCTTCGGGAACGCACTACAGGAGGTGGCGTAAGCCATGCAGAGCCAATTTCATACCGGAAGCCTGACCGTGGATCAGATGAGCAGGCTTCATATTTCAGGTAATATCATTCCGGTAACCTGGTTTAAGACAATCAGGAAAGCAACGGGAAAACCGAATCTGAATGCAATTATTATCCTTGCGGATATTGTGTATTGGTATCGTCCTGTAGAAATCCGTGATGAATTGACAGGTGAACTGATTGGACTAAGAAAAAAATTTCATTCGGATATCCTGCAGCGAAGCTATCAGCAGATTGCAGATCAGTTTGGTATTACGAAAAGAGATGCGACTAATGCGGTAGTAGAACTGGAAAAGCTGGGTGTAGTGAAACGGATTTTTCGAACTTTGCGGCTGGGCGGGCAACAGATTCCCAATGTGTTGTTCCTGGATTTGAATGTGAAAGTATTAGAACATCTTACTTATCCGGACGGAGAAAACAGAGGGTATCCCTCAAATCGGGGACACCCCTCACCGAAATCAGCGGCAGGTACTACTGAAATCAGTCAGAGTGCTTCTCCGTTTTGGGAGGGAGGATACTCGCAAATGGGAGAGACAAATACAGAGAATACAAAGAGAGATTTCTCAAAGATTCCTTCTTCAGATTCCTATGCGAAGATAGAGGAACAGATAAAGATCCAGATCTCTTATGATGTTTTAAAACACGATTATCCATTTGATAACAAGATCGATGAGATTTTAGGAATCCTGTTAGATGTGATGACAAGCTCCGCAGAAACAATCCGAGTGAACCGGGAAGAGAAGCCGGCTGAAATCGTAAAGGCGCAATTTGGAAAGTTGACCATGGAGCATATCCAGTTTGTGCTTAGCTGTATGGAGAAGAACACAGCCAAGGTAACAAATATCCGGTCATTGTATATCACAGCACTTTATAATTCGGTAAATACCATTTCCAGTTATTATAGCAGCCTTTATAACTACCATATGGCAACTGGGCTGCTTGAAAGAAGAGAGGAGGAAAAGAACGAGAAAAATTCTTGATCACAAAGGGCTTATAAAAAAGCTCTTATTTGCCGGCCTGTTTGTAGTGCTTACGTTCTACTTTGGCGGTGTATTAGAACGCCTGATCCATGCAAAGGTGGAGATCAATCCACTGATTTGTATCCGGCAGGGAATCACAACTATACAAGGACTGCAATGTTCTGCCTGTGCTTTTATAGCGATCCTTTTGATTGCTGCGGTAATTATCTGGAGAGGACACGGAAAGGAAGTCTTAGAAACCGATGAAGACCGGAATTTTGATTATTCCGTTAAAGGCACCTATGGTACTGCAGGTTATATGAAACATGATGAGGAGAAAGAGATCCTGAATCTTGATAAAAAACTGGATGACGTAAAAGGAATTGTTTTCGGGAAGGACCTGGAAACAGGAGAATATGTAAGCCTTCCGATAGACTCCAGACTCAATAGGAACCTCGCCGTATGTGGCAGCCAGGGAAGCATGAAATCCAGAGCTTTTGCCCGAAATATGGCTCTCCAGTGCGTAAGGCGTGGCGAATCCATGTTCATTTCAGATCCCAAAAGTGAACTCTATGAAGATCTGGCGGCATACTTTAAAGAGCAGGGCTATGTTGTAAAACAGTTTAACCTGATCGAGCTTTCCCACAGTAATGCGTGGGACTGCCTTGCGGAAATCGACGATGGAAGTATGATCGATGTTTTCGTGGATGTTGTGATCCGAAATACGACAGATAAATTTGACCATTTTTACGATAATGTGGAAATGGATCTTTTAAAAGCGCTATGCCTGTATGTATATGAGGAATACCCGGAGGGGAAAAAGACATTCCCGGAAGCGTATAAGCTGCTGCTAAATAAATCTGTTGAAATGCTAGACAGTATTTTTGAAAGGCTTCCTACCAACCATCCGGCCAGAGGACCGTATCAGTTGTTTAGTAAAGCGGAAAAGGTAAAGGGAAATGCAGTGTTAGGACTTGGAACACGACTGCAGATCATGCAGAATAAACTGGTCCAGCAGATCACAAGTAATAAAGATATCGACCTGACACTTCCCGGAAAACAGAAATGCGCTTATTTTTGTATTACTTCCGATCAGGATTCTACCTTTGATGTGCTGGCAACGTTGTTTACCTCTTTTCTTTGTATTAAGCTGGTACGGTTTGCAGACCGTACCGAGGAACGGAAACTCCCAGTAGGGATGAGCTTTATATTGGATGAATTTCCCAATATTGGTGTGATCCCTGACTTTAAGAAAAAACTTGCGACAGCCAGAAGCAGGGGTATCGGGATGAGCATTATTTTTCAGAATATCCCACAGATGATGAACCGTTATCCGGAAGGGCAGTGGGAAGAAATCATCGGTGGTTGTGATATGTCCCTGTTCTTAGGTTGTAACGATATGACAACGGCTACCTACTATAGCTCCCGTTCGGGGGAAGCAACTGTTTCGGTTGCATCCTGCAGAAAAAGTTATTATACTATACGAATGACGGATTACGTACCGGAGTATTCAGAAACATCCTCTGTAGGAAAACGGATGCTGCTTTTGCCGGATGAAGTCCTGCGGTTTCCCTTAGATGAAATGCTTTTGATCATCCGGGGACAAAAGATACTCAAGCTTAAAAAGATGGATTATACAGAACATCCGGATTCGAAATACCTAAAGCTGGAAAAAACGGAAGATTTTATTCCACAGTGGTATCAAAAGCTGGAAAAAGAGAAGCTTTCATTGGAAGAAGCGGATCCGGAACAGGAGCGTATCAGAAGAGCGCAGGCGGAAGAAGAAAAACAGGAAGAAGAAATCCTGACCCTGGAGGAGGAACTTCCCAAAAAGAAACCGGGAAAGAAATCAGGGGAGCCGGCTTCCGTATTCAAGGTAGAGGATCTGTTTGGATAAAGAACAGGAGGCGTATGCGATATGGACATCAAAAATAATACACTCACCAGGCATACTTTCCGGGAACTGCTTTTGCAGGAATTTGGCATAGCGATCGGAGAGAAAGAATCCGATAAGATAGAATTAGCAGAATCCTGTATTGAGATCTATAACAGCATGGAAGCATTTTATGAAAAGACAGGCTGGGATAAAGATAACCCGGAACAAAGCAGTCCGGAATATTTGAAACAAAATCATATCTGCCGAAATATTCAGGGCAGGATCTGGTATTTTTCAAGAATCCGCTGGGAGGAAGGATTAAAACGACTTCTTGCGGAGAAAGAAACGAAAGAGTAGATGACAGCAGTACAAGCTGTCAGATCGAAGCTTACAATTTCATATGGAGTATAGAAATGCAGGCACAGGAAAACAGTCGGAAGGGCTGTTTTTTTGTGCCTTTTTTGAAAGGAGATTTTTATGGCAGAAGTAATGAAAACAGAAGAAAAAGAAATGCCCAGAGCAGTCATGCCAGGATCCGTTCTTACCATTGAAGTGGATTCCAGTGTGGAAAGCAGCCAGGAAAAAGAGGAGGCAAGGTGGCATCAGCTCTTAAATGCCCAGAGAACACGGAAAATCTTGACCGGCCCATTAAGCGGTATCGAAAAACTGGAAAGCGGCTGGATGGTGGCCGTGACCTATTTCAACGGGTACCGGATCATTATTCCTATGTCGGAAATGATGATCAATTTAAAAGGCGATGGACGGGAGAATGCGGATACCTTAAACCGGCAGGTCAGGATTGCCAATAATATGCTGGGTGCGGATATTGATTTTATCATCAAAGATCTGGATGAGGCGTCCAGAAGTGTGGTAGCCTCCCGAAAGGATGCAATGCTTAGGAAACGCCAGATCTTCTATTTTTCCGATAATGAGGAAGAACAGCCGATGATCTATCCTGGAAGGATTGTGGAGGCAAGAGTCATTGCCGTTGCACCGAAAGCGGTCCGGCTGGAAGTGTTCGGTGTGGAGTGCTCCGTTCGTGCAAGGGATATGGCATGGGAGTGGATGCCGGATGCAACAGAAAAATTCCAGGTGGGAGACCTGGTCTTAGTCTGCGTCAATAAAGTAGAAGCACCGGATGTGGAGAATGTAACGGTTATGGCGGATGCAAAAGGCGCAACGGAGAACACCAATAAAGATAACCTGAAGAAATGCCATCGGCAGGGGAAATACTCCGGTATCATTACCGATGTCTATAAAGGGACTTACTTTATCCGTCTGGATCTTGGCGTTAACGCCATTGCCCACGAGTGTAACATGACAACTCTGCCGGGAAAATGGGACCGGATCGGATTTGTTGTTACACGGATCAATGAAACATCCGAGGTAGCAGAAGGAATCATTACCAGAATGATCAAGCGTCATGAGTAAAGTTTATAAAAATTTTAGAAAATTGCCTTGAAATACAATGCCCAGATTTTTTATCATGCACCATACATACAGGAAAGGGGGAATGTCCGCATGAAGAAAAGGAAAAAACAGACGGAAGTTTTCTGCCCCTATTGCGGAAGAAGAGCAGTTCTTCGGCCGATTACTTATGTTGTTGGAGAAAACCGGAGAATCTTCGATCCGGATCAGATGGTTTATGTGTGCAGTGCGTATCCGGCGTGTAATGCTTATGTGGCAGCGAACAAAAAGAATTTAAGACCGCTTGGGAGCCTGGCTGACGGAGAACTGAGAAACTTGCGCATCCAGGCTCACCGGGCGCTGCGGAGCCTTTGGCAGAATGGCTACTTATCGGAAAAAGATGCTTACCATTGGCTGAGCGGAAAACTGGGGCTTCCTGAGAAAGATACCCATATCGCAAAGTTCAGCCATTACCGCTGTAAAGAAACAATCCGCTGTTGTGAAGCATACATAGAAGAGCGCAGGGAGTTCGAAAAAAAGGGCAGGAGGATGACAAAGAGCAGAAAGGAAGGAAGCCATGATACTAAGGGCAACAGAACGTGATATGTATAAGCTGATGGATTACAAGGAAACATGCCTCATACGGGCAGGAATCTGCATAGGAGGGGCCTGCATATGCACTGTGCTGCTGGCCTGCAGAGGACTTTCCTGGGAACCTC
Organism: Candidatus Blautia intestinipullorum; assembly: GCA_019120475.1. GTDB lineage: Bacteria > Bacillota > Clostridia > Lachnospirales > Lachnospiraceae > Blautia_A > Blautia_A intestinipullorum. The sequence goes on from DWVA01000095.1 coordinate 13,185, forward strand.
TTTATCTTGTGATCCTGCTTTCCGGGACAGCATTTTTCCTGTTCCGGGAAGCAATCGAAGCGAATGACCGGATCATGCAGACGAAGGATTGCTATATGGAGCTGGAAAGCGACTGTCTAGTAGTCCGTCAGCCCCAGAAAAAGGAGCATTATGAAGCCTGCAGGATCTTCTTTGATGAGATTGAAAAGATTGTGGAAGGCAGTAAAGGCGGGGAGGCAGAATTCTATGTGGTAATCCGGAGGATGAAGGATCAGGACCGGAAGAGCTTTATTCTTTTTGACGATACGGAAA
>DWVA01000096.1 GCA_019120475.1 Candidatus Blautia intestinipullorum
ATCAGGCTTACTCTGCCAAAGGCAGAAATCCGGCAGTGGACCCAAAGACCATGTTCAAGATCCTGACCTATGCGTATTCCCAGAACATTTATTCATCCAGAAAAATTGAAACCGCATGCAGACGAGATATTAACTTTATGTGGCTGCTGGCCGGACAGAAAGCTCCCGATCACAGCACAATTGCCCGTTTTCGTACGGGTTTTCTGGCGGATGCCTGTGAAAATCTTTTTTATCAGATGGTCTGCCGCCTGGAAGCAAACGGAGAATTATCAAAAGAAACCGTATTCATCGACGGGACAAAACTGGAAGCCTGTTCCAATAAATATACATTCGTCTGGAAGAAATCCGTGGGAAAATGGGAGGCAAAGATGTACGAGCGGATTCAGGAGGCGGTCTGCCTTCTGAACCAGGATTATAGCAGTGGGTTCCATGTGGGAGAGGAAAGCCGTATCCAGGATCTGCAGGAAATCTGCCGGTTTCTGGAAGAACGATGCCGTCTGGACGGGACGATTTTTGTACATGGAAGAGGAAAACGTAAAAACCGGAACCAAAGATATCTGGAACTGTTCCGCCGTTTTCTGGAACGCCAGACAATCTATGACTGGCATACAGCCAGTTTCCAGGGCCGGAATAACTACTGCAGGACAGATCCGGACGCCACCTTTATGCACATGAAGGATGATCATATGAGGAATGCCCAGCTGAAGCCGGGATATAACGTCCAGATTGCCGTGGACAGCGAATACATTGTGGCAGCTGAGATTTTCCAGGATCGGAATGATGTATGGACACTGGTGCCGTTTCTGAAAAACATGGAAGCAAACCTGGGATATCGATATCCCAGTGTGACTGCGGATTCGGGATATGAAAGTGAAGAGGCTTATGAATACCTGAAGAGGCAAGGGCAAACACCATATATCAAACCACAGACTTATGAGAAATGGAAAAAGAGAAGTTTTAAGAAAGACATCAGCAAGCGGGAAAACATGGCCTATGATGAAGAGACAGACACCTACACCTGTCATGCAGGAAAAAAGCTGAAAGAAGTTTTTAAGAAGAAACAGAAAAGCAAAAGCGGCTATCAGTCCGAGGTGACAGTATATGAATGTGAGGACTGCGGCGGATGTCCTTACAAGGAAAAATGTACGAAAGCGAAAGGGAATAAGAGACTGTATCTTTCGAAGAACTTTTTGAAAAAGCGTCAGGAATCTTATGAAAACATCCTGAGTGAAAAAGGAATCCAGTACCGGATGAACCGCTCGATTCAGGTGGAAGGAGCTTTTGGGGTGTTGAAAAACGATTATGAATTCCAGAGATTTCTGCTGAGAGGAAAAACAAGAGTAAAACTTGAGATTCTACTGCTGTGCCTGGGATATAATCTGAATAAACTGCATGCCAAGATCCAAAATGGGCGAACAGGAAGCCATCTGTTTGAAGTAAAAACTGCATAGAAAAATCAGAAAACCGAGAGGTTTTATTAAAGTACGGGAAAAATCCGGCGATCTACTCTGAAACCAGGGTAGAACGCCGGATTGTTTGCTGTAACGAGCGGAAGTGCCGCTCAATCATCTAGTTTGATGATTTTGCGACACTCCCTTTTCTAACATAAGACTGGAGGTGATATTATGACTGAATTAGAAAAATGTTTGGCGGGGGAATACTATAACTGCCATGATAAAACTTTTTTGGATTTTAAAAGCCATGCAAGAACGCTGCTGCAAAAATATAATGCTCTTGCATACGAAGAAACGGAATTAAAGACAGGTATTCTAAAGGAACTGTTTGGAGGAATCGGCACCAAAGTATCTGTTGCATCACCATTTATATGTGACTATGGGTGTAACATCCATATAGGCAATAACGTATCTATCAATATGAATTGTACTTTTGTAGATTGCAACAAAATTATTATTGGTGACGATGTACTGATTGCTTCAAATGTACAGCTTTATACGGCAGCACACCCTATTGAGTTCGCAGAAAGATATGTAAAAAATCTGGAAACAGGACAATTACACCGACGTACCTACGCATTACCTATAAAAATTGGAAATGGATGTTGGCTGGGTGGAGGCGTTATTGTTCTCCCCGGTGTGACAATAGGTGATGGATCGGTTATAGGGGCTGGAAGTGTTGTTACAAAAGACATCCCGCAAAATTCATTGGCAGTCGGCAACCCATGCCATGTGATCCGAAAGATAAACGGAGAAGAACTGTGATGTTTAAAATAGTTGCTTTTGATCTGGACGGAACAATAGCTGATACCATTCCAATGTGCATAAAGGCATTTAGAAACGGTGTATCTCCTTATACAGATCATGAACTAAGTGAAGAAGAAATATTACATACATTTGGATTAAATGAAGTTGGTATGGTAAAGGCTGTCGTGAGCCAAAAATGGGAAGCTGCTGTCGAAAATTTTTATTCTCAATATGAATCTCTGCACACTGAGGTAACAGAAGTATTTCCCGGTATATTAAAGCTTTTTTCACTTCTGAAAAAGAAAAAAATCATTTTGGCTCTGATTACGGGAAAAGGTAAACAAAGCTGCATGATCACATTAGAGAAATTGGGAATATTAAAGGCGTTTGATGAAATCTTATATGGATCGGAAATAGCTCCAAACAAAAAGGAGAATATAGAGTATCTTCTAAAAAAATATAATATTTCAAAAGGAGAATTTTGTTACATAGGAGATACTGTTCAGGACATACAAACTTGCCAAAAAGCAGGCGTACTCTGTCTATCAGCGGCATGGAAAAAAGACTCTAATGCAGTCGCTTTAGAAATGGAAAATCCTCATTATGTTTTTAGGTGTGTCAAAGATATATATAACTATTTTGAATAAATGTAAAAAATTGAATATTGCAGCAATAGAATGATCTGACTAAGATTGGTGTATTAATTGAAACAATGCCCTTATATGAAATGGTTTTTGCTGTTGTATCTGAGGGGAACACGCCTTATGTGCCAGACGCAGGAGTGCGCAGTCTTTACATCTGCGTCGAAAGTTTCAAAGCCGGGGCAAGTTTTTGCTTTCGCCATATAACATCACCCATTTACATTTTATCATTCATGTGTTCCCAGTGGTATGTTGTTATAGCAAGGTTTCTGGAACTCTATAATTTATGTCTTTGTATTTTACAATATTGTGGTCTTGACAAGACAAGAAAATCCTGCTATTTTATATACAGACCGATGGTTTGTATGGAGGTGCGGGATGGCAAGAAACAAATACCCGGAGGAAACCGTAAAGCTGATTTTGGATGTTGCCACCCATCTGTTTGTTGAAAAAGGA